>NZ_DCEN01000007.1:14863-19253 GCF_002316955.1 Proteiniphilum sp. UBA1028 | reverse complement strand
ATGGCAAAGCGAGATGGGTTAAGCTACAGGGATATTTCAGAACAAACCGGGCTAACCGTAAAGACCATTGAAAACCATGTCTTCCGTGCCATGCAATCGCTGCGCACCAAAGATTTCAATGCCTATCTTTTCTTCTTTGCCTGAACAATTGCCCTGAATAAAAACAGACAAGCTGCTCGAGTTACTCCCCTGTTTTTTCAACCGATAAGCCGCATAGGGAAGAATAATTGAAAATTCTTCGCGATCGTGTGAGAGATTTTATTTTTTTTGCGTCTCATGTATAGAAAGCGTTTGAAACTGATATATGCAACAGAACAGAAACGACATCGATGAATCTATCCGTTTTGTGGCACAGCACTACCGTCAAGGGGTGTTCGATACTGCAAAAGGGTGGAAAAGGCTGACACATTCACTTCAGGAATTCAGGAGGGTGCAATATCTCTCACTTGTGACACGCGTGGCAGCTGTTGCCCTGTTACTGATAGTCACCGGAGTCGGTATCTGGATATCGGTAAACCGCCCGAGTCAACTTCTGGCTGAATCCGATAACACCATATTCAGTCTGCCCGATCACACCGAAGTAGTGATGCAGGAAGGGGCAGAGCTGACCTACGACCGTCACTTCGGGAATCGTTACCGTCATGTCTCCATGCACGGCAATATTCGTTTCAGTGTGACACACGATGAGACCATGCCATTTATCGTTTTTACACCCACAGCCAAGATCACGGTGTTAGGGACAGTGTTCAATGTGTCGGAGAACGATGAAGGAACGGAACTATCGGTTATTTCGGGGAAAGTCCTCTTCACACCCGAGTCACCCGCCGTACAGATTCTTTGTACAAAAGGTATGCGTGTACACTACCGGGAGAAAGGAAAAGAGATCAACGTATTCTCCGACGACACATCCATCTTCTATAGCGCCGAGCGAAATGAGCTCTCAATCAATAACGCCACCCTCGAACAGTTGCTCATGCTGTTATCACAATACTACAACGTACAAATGAAAGCACCTGAAGAAGAGTTGCCGTTGCGTCTGACCAGTACTTTTTCAGGGAAAAGCATCATTGAGATCCTGAACATCATAAATATAACGTTAGATTCCCATATACAAATCGTGAATTAACTTTATTCTTTTTTAATGGAACGCTACATCCTCTTTTTTCTGCTGTTCATTTGCCTCCACACGGGAGCATCCGAACCGCAAAAAATCACCATCCGCGCAGAACGGAAATCGATCACCGAACTGATCAGACAGATTGAATCCCAAACCGATTATCGCTTTTCATACAATCCTGATTTGCTGAAAAAACTTCCACCCATATCGATACGAGTAGAGGATGAAACCATTGAGAACGTGCTGGGAGCTTTATTTGATAAGACCGATATACAGTTTATCATTCGTGATAAGTTCATCATCCTGAAAAAACGGCAGAAAGAAATCACCATCAGTGGTTTTATCCATGACCGTGAATCACATGAGACCCTTATATCCGCCAACATCATTGATCTTGTTTCCGGACAGGGTGCCGTCAGCAACAATTTCGGGTTTTACAGCCTCACCATTCCACCAGGGAGTTTAACCCTCCGCCCCAGCTACGTGGGATATGCCACCGAACACCATCCTTTTATCGTAACACAGGACACCGTGATCCATTTTTATCTGCGTCCCTCTTCGTCACTGAAGGAGGTCGTGGTGGAGGGGGACTTGCGAAACCCGATACAGCATGCAGAAACAGGGAAGATCAGTTTTAATGCCGGAACACTGAATGCTGTTCCGGCATTAATGGGTGAACACGACGTGATTAAGGTCCTGCAGCAACTGCCCGGTGTGGCAGTGGGTAGCGATGCCATGGCAGGGTTATATGTACGTGGCGGCAATGCCGATGAAAACCTCTACCTTGTGGATGGAAATCCGCTCTACCATGTGCACCATCTGTTGGGGCTGTTTTCCACCTTCAATCCCGAGGCGGTGAAAACAATGGATTTTTACAAGGGTAGCTTTCCGGCGCGGTATGGCGGGCGGCTCTCATCTGTAGTTGATTTGCGGATGAACGACGGAGATATGAAACAGATGTCCGGAACCGCTTCCATCGGGCTCATCTCCTCTCGCCTGAACCTGCAGGGCCCCATCGTCAAGGATAAAACATCATTCTCTGTCTCGCTCCGCCGCACTTATCTCGACTTGCTTGTGCGGCCGGCACTCTACTTCATGAACCGGCAAAACAAAAAAGACGATCCGGAAAACCACGATAAAATTGACTTTGCCTATTATTTTTATGATTTCAACGCGAAGATCAATCACAAGTTTTCAGACAAGAGCCGTCTCTATCTGAGCTTGTACAACGGCAAAGACAAACTGTTCTTCAAGAACGAATCAAGATACGGAGGTACGAACCAGTATGACGGAACAACGGGAGAAGCCGAAGCCTATCCGGTTACCAACCACAGCACCGAGACGGCAAACATGGATATCGGCTGGGGAACAGGCATGGTATCGCTGAACTGGGCTTATGCTGTGAACAGCAAGCTATTTTCCAATGCCACACTGATATATAACCGCTTCAGTTCTGATATTTCGCTTTATTCGGAAAACGAGGATTTTTATACAACTACCAATCCTGTGACGGATACAAAAGAGCTCGTGAAAACCTCCCAATTTTTTAATCCTGTATACCGGTCGGGCATCGAAGACTTGGGTTACCGCCTCGATTTTGATTATGCATACGACAACAATCACCTGATCCGCTTTGGCACAGCCCTCCTGCAACACAACTTCCGCCCCGAGGAGAGTCGAATCTACCGGAGAGAGACTGATGGGGAAAGAAAAAAAAACGACACCATCACCTATGCCGATGAACGAATCAGGGTGAAAGAGCTCTCTCTCTACGCCGAAGACGAAATGGCCTTCGGCAAGCGACTAAAGGTGAACGCCGGCATGCATCTCTCCGGCTTCTTCGTGCAGGGAAAATCCTACCTGAGCGCACAACCCCGTCTCTCGGCACGCTATCTCCTGTGGGACGACCTCTCGATGAAAGCCTCCTACGGCAGGATGAGCCAGTACGTACACCTGTTGCAGAGCAGCTACCTCAACTCTCCCAACGATTTATGGGTGCCGATCACCAAAAATGTGAAGCCACTCTCCTCCTACCAGTTTTCGGTGGGACTCTATGGCAGATACCATGGTTTTGATCTGTCGGCAGAGACCTACTACAAGAAATCGTCCAACCAGGTGGAATATAAAGACGGGGCCAGCATCCTTACAGGCAATAGCAGATGGGAGGATCGTGTTGCACAGGGGATTGGCACATCATACGGCGTGGAGCTGATGGCAAAAAAGAACATCGGCAACAGTTCGGGATGGATCGGATACACGCTCTCATGGGCTGACCGGCAGTTCCCCGGGGGAGAGATCAATCAGGGAAAGAGCTATCCGGCGAAACAGGACAACCGGCACAAGATCAATGCCGTTTTCATGCACAAGTTCAACCGCAAATTCGATCTTAATCTTTCCTGGATCTATGCCACAGGTAACTGGACTACCCTGCCGGAGGAGGAGTATATCAACATGCATGGCGTGAAGGAGCCTTATATAGAGCGACGGAACAATTACAAGATGCCCAACTATCAACGACTCGACTTAAGTTTCAATTACTACCGCCACAAGAAGAGCGGCAGGACGGGTATCTGGAATATCAGCATCTATAACACCTATGCCCACCACAACTCCTTTCTGGTACTACCTTCAGAGAAATTCGCTCCCAATCCGGACACGGTAGACGGATATCCGCAAAAGGGTATTCCGGCATACCAGAGTTACTGTCTCTTCCCCATCATTCCCTCCTTCTCCTATACTTATAAATTCTAAAAAAATGAAGCGCCCACAATACATACTGCAAACAATACTGCTGATGACTTTGCCGCTCCTTTTTGCCGCCTGTGAGAAAGAGATCAGGCTGAATATGGATGGCTACAAGCCCAGGATTGTGATGAACGGTATCATCTCTCCCGATTCACTCATCGAGATAAGGGTCAGCAAAAGTTTTCTCTATACCGACACGTTTACCGAAAAGAGTCGCCTGGGTAATGCTACCCTCACATTGTACATCAACGGCGAAGAACGGGAGAAAATGGTGAAGATCGGCACCGAGAGTAATACAAACCATGACCGTCTCGGGTTTCAGTATACCGCATTGATGACCCTTTTCCGTTCAACCGTGCGTCCCAAG
This sequence comes from Proteiniphilum sp. UBA1028, assembly GCF_002316955.1. NCBI lineage: Bacteria > Pseudomonadati > Bacteroidota > Bacteroidia > Bacteroidales > Dysgonomonadaceae > Proteiniphilum > Proteiniphilum sp. UBA1028. Next base: position 15,024 of record NZ_DCEN01000007.1, on the reverse strand, counting down.
ACAGGAGACCGGATCCGTATCGAGGCCTCAGCAGAAGGGTTTAATACCGCCTGGGCGGAAACCACCATACCGTTGCCGCCACAGATCAACCGGATCGACACAGCCACCTTCTTCACGGCACAAAGAATCATGGAGGAGATCAACAACGAATATTATCCCGG
>NZ_DCEN01000007.1:12700-14627 GCF_002316955.1 Proteiniphilum sp. UBA1028 | reverse complement strand
GTCAATCACCACTCCACCTTCCAAGCTGTCTCAATATTTCATGTTAAGACTGCGAAGCTGCAACGACCGGATACCAGACCACCCGGATATGAACGGATACTTTCTCGGTTTGTATACAAATGATGATCCCATTTTTAAGGAGAGCTACCGAAGTAGCCTCCTCGAGGATCTCTTAACGGAGGGTCCATCCTACGAAGGAGTAAAATATTTCGACTCGGCAATATTTTCAGACAAGCTGTTCCGAAACAACAGCTACACGCTCGATTTCTCGATTACCGACTATTATCCGATCCTCACTACCTACGAGAAGACTGGGGAGACAACGGAATGGGGGTATCCCGTCTACATACCGGTAAAAACGGAAGTGCTCAATCCGCCTCTCGAAGTGCAGTTCACGCTTATTTCTCCTGAATTGTACCCCTATTACCGAAAAGGAAGATATGACCCACACAGCGACGAAGAGTCGTTCAGACAGATCTCCGAGCCGGAGATGACCTACGGCAACGTGCACAACGGCATCGGCGTTGTAGGGTCAGTATCTACCGCGACGGCACATATTCATCTGCCCCCATTTTCAGGAGGTGGCAACAAGGTACCCAGGAGATAGCCGGTTGCAGATGTGAACAGCCATGTCCCAAAAATGCCAACACTTGGGGAAACGACTTATAAAAAGAAGATTGAAGCTCCGGCAATACTGATTACCGCCCCGATCACCTGACGGGCGGTGATCTTTTCTTTAAACATGATGGCAGAGGGTATGATAATGAAGATGGGCGTCAGTGCCATCAGGGCCGAGGCGATGCCTGTCTCGGTATGCTGCACGGCGAAGAGCGACAAGGCTACACCGACGAAAGGGCCGAATACAGCACCCACGGTGATCCCCTTCATTCCTTCCTTGTCGCCGGCAGCCAGGAAGACCCGCTTCCACCTGCGCATAACGGTGACCAGCAGGGCAAAAGCAACAAACCCGAAGATGGCTCGTATCTGCGTGGCCGCCACTGCATCGTAATCGCCCATCCCCTTTTTACTGAGAATAAGGCCAACCGCCTGTCCGAGGGCACCACCCAATGCATAGAGAAATCCCCGTAGCGGCACATTCAGTTTCAATCTTTTTCCAGCCACCACAATCATGATGCCCGCCACACTTACCACGATACCCAGTATGCTCTTGGGCGACAGGATCTCCTGCAGAAAAAACCAGCCGATGACGGCAGTGATCATGGGGGCGAGGCTCATCACCAGTTGAGAGGTACGGGATCCGATAATAAGATAGGATCTGAACAAAAACAGATCCCCCAGGAAAAAGCCAACGATACCCGATATACCCAACCAGAACCAGTTGTAAGCGGTGGCATCCATCGGAAAAAACATGCCACGCGTAGCAAGCGTGGTAAGTCCCAGGAAGATAACTCCCAGAAATATACGGATGATATTCACCGACAGCGATCCCACCCGCCGTCCGGCTTTCTCAAAGAAGATGGCACTCAGTGTCCAGCAAACAGCCGTCAGCAAAGAGGCTATTTCACCAATGTGTGTTTGAAGAAGCATGAAAAATGACGTACAACGTTGCGCATTCAGAATAAAAATTTCGCAAATATACGTTGTTTTGTAGGATATTATTAATCACCTCTGACAAAAACTTATTCTTAATATGTTTTTCAGAAAGAGTTCACTATCCCTTAAATCTCCTCTAAAGACTATTCTTGAACAGTCATCAATAATAATTACAGTCGGGTAAACCGTTATTTCTAATTCTGTCGCATCATTTCTTTCAATTGTGAACATCGGTAAGTTAATATTACGCCTTTCTACTACTTCAAATAAGTTGACGGTGTCATTATACGTAACACCCGAGGCATAGAATCGGATATCGCTATACCCATTATTATCAATATACAGCTTCTGAAATAGGGGAAATTCTTTAAAA
>NZ_DCEN01000007.1:3907-12586 GCF_002316955.1 Proteiniphilum sp. UBA1028 | reverse complement strand
CTTTAAAAATTTGCTTTCATTTGTCATAAACTTTTTTTATACCATTTACATACTCTATATGAGTCATTGGAAATTCAAAGCCAAAGATATTTCCTTTCAATAGCACTTTTTTAGTCGTTGGATTGATAAAAATATAATGCCTGTGCTTTTGTAATTCTATGACATAATCAATTGCAAAAATTTCATCTCCAATATGAATATACTCTTCCGAAATAGTATTAATCATATTCCTAATGGTTTTCTTTCCAAGAATTTGTAATGGATGTTCTGTAAAAAATCTTGCGGAAGAGGGAATATTCTCACTTATATCGTCATTACTCCTGTAAAAAACAGTAGACCAACCAATACTGATATTCTCATCAAAATTCTTTTTCACAAACTTCCTTGCTTCTCTTTTGTGTTTCATTATTCCCACAAATTCATAAGACAAGAAATCAATATCTTCTCCATTCTCAACATATAGGGGGAAATTTTTGAACAGGTTTTTTATATTATCCTCGCTTTTAATTATGGGTAATCCGTATTCATACAGGTTAGTGCCTGTTCCATTAAGCTCAGGAGGGGTTTGAGAGTATGCATTCTCTAAATTACACAAACTAAGACTAAAAAGAAAAAGACCAATTAAATGTTTCATACCTGAAAAATATTTAGGATTCATCATATTCATCTAAGCATATCGGAGTGATATTCGTGATAATCACGAATATTCATTCTGAGTTTATCCGTTGTCCCTCAATAGTATTTTTTGTACCCATGATAATATTGCCACCAACAGGTTCGTATACAACACCTCCATTTTCATTCGACACAATACCTAACGAATTGAATGTAGCCCCCTTATAATACCATTCCAATTCAAGATATTCAAAGCCAACCTGAATCAGTTGGCCAAGTTGTTGCCTCATCTGTATAACCAGATTTTCTTCTCCAATTGTTTCTGCAATTTCCATCATTTTACGAATTGTAATTATCTCAAATTTCGGAAAACTTTTTTCCTGAATTACACAGAAATCTCCCGTAATTGTTGTATCCGCTCTAATTATAGGTGGTAAATGCATAACAACGGGTGCATCGAATGAAAGCAGAGAGTCTATAATTTCCTCCTTATCTATTGCAGACTTTATGACTCCTTTATAAGTATAATTTATTAATTTTAGATGACTTGCATCTCCCTCGTTTACTTTACGAGGAGTATTTTTCACATCATTTAATTGCTTCTGCCAAGTAAAATAAGCAAGTGTATCTTGGGAAATACTTCTATTTGCGTATAGGAAACATACTACAAATAAAATTAAACATAATGATCTTTTTTTATAAGTTGATTTCATATCGGTCTGTTTTTACATGATTTTTTTATCATGATATTAATCGATTCAAAAGGCAGGCTGCTTGCCGGAATAGGAAACACATTATGCCGCCTTGCCTCAGGTAGGCAGGAGCGTCCCTGGAGTCCTTAGATATAAAAGCGTTCCTCGCCATGATCGGAGTAAAATTTCATTCCTTTTTGAAAAGAAAATCAATTGAACTGTGGGCCATTGAATCCAGATTAGTTATATTTTCACCTTTTACCCATTGATTCGTTTCCGCAAGCGATTTTTCTAAAATATCGCAATAATATTTTGAAAGGCCTCTGTCAATAAAGTCTTTGGAAGTAGCAAAACTATAAAACTGATTGTTTTTAATAGTGACTTTCTCTAAGATCAGATTGAATAGTTTAGTCCTTTTCACGAGTTCATTTTGAGTAAGTAGGCTATCTGGTTTTTCGATAAACGCTTTTAACTCTTGCAATGTACTTGCATACGTGTCATCGCTTGGGGTACCCTTTTGATTTCCGCATGAAAAACCGAACAGGAAAATTAAAACTACTAAGTAACATCCTTCCCTCATATCCATAATGGTTTGATTAATTAGGTGATTGGGCTGTATAACCTTCAAATCTTGAAGTTCCCGTCAACACAATCATCGTATTCAGATCTACTTTATAATTACTAAAACAGATATTCATTAGCTAAAATATTAAATACAATTAGTTCTTCAATACATGGCTTGCAGGTTATATCCCAAAAATAAGTTGTAAGTTATGTTTTCTCTCCTATATTTATTTTATTTCGATTTATATCTACTAATTCCAGCGGAGGGAACTCTTTGCCTAACTGCAATTCCGGATATCTTTCCTCCGTATATCTTTTCTTTAATCGAATCTCTATTCCACCGGGTATCTTCTTTAATGATACATCGTATTTCCCCGTATTTAAAGAGTCTTGATATAATGTTTTATCTAAATGGTTCCCCGATGAATTAAGATAAATCATTGTATCGGCAGTAATAGACACACTGCCATCTGCATTCTTTATTATTTCTTGCAAAAAAAGAAAAACAGGACAAATAAAGAGCAGAAAATTAATTCCAATCTCATTATTTTGTATCTTGATTGTATTTCAGAAAATAAAAATGTAATTATTTAAGTGTTTCCACTTGAGTAAAAGTATGTCGTATCTGTTTAAACACATTTATGTTATTCTTTTTGACCGGAAATATACTTCAACAATGGTATTAATTTTCTTCTTCTCTCACAAAAATCCGAAAAGGAAATAATATGATGAAAAACAAAGGTATGCATTAAAGTTTATCCTTACAACAGGATATGAGTCCAAGCAGAAAATTAACATAGATCGTTTCATCGGGATCATTTCCAGAAAGAGGGAGTAACATTGGCTTAACATGAGAGGGTTCAACCCCTATACAACTCGGAGAGGACACGGAGAGGAAGGCGTGAAGATCTTGCCTTGGTTACTCTTATTACCTGTACTTTTCAGTCAATTTACTGCAAATTGTCATTTATCACCGAAGAGGAGGCAAATGTCCTTTTGATTCCTTTTCTGAATTTCATGGCCCGGTCCTCCGTGTTCGAAATCTTCTCTGAGGACAGAGCAAAAATTATGTCCGATCTTCCGGTTTATCGCCGACCGGGCCTTGTAAACGGAGTTTTCACTCTGGTTAAGTAAAAAACCGATCTCTCCTATACTCAGACCGGCAAAAGACAAGAAGCATACACTATATTCTTTTTCGGAAAGGTGGGGATACCGCTCCCGAACAAAGCACTGTTGTAGCCCGGGATAAAGGCTCTCTACGACAGATAGGAATTCGTATAATGGCGCTTCAGTATGTCGATCAAACACAATCTTAAATGAGTACTGCGCCGGCAAAATAACGAAACATTCGTTTTTCCATGTCATGATTCATATTATGGAAAAATACAATCTTTCCCCTACAATAGCAGCTCCCGTTAATTTTTAATTAACAAGTTTGCAATATACAAAAAATAACCAACATGGGTAAATAGTCGCATGAAAATCAACTGAGTGCTTCCATTAATTTTTTCGCCGCTTCTTCAATCGTCCGATTTGCAAAGGTAATATCTGTAAACTGATTTATTCATTTTTATTCCGGAAATTACAATTTCTCATTACTATCTTGCAATTATTGCTTTATAATAATTATCTTTACGTAATGACACCCGATTGAATTTTAGAATTATGAAAAAGATTACCAACCCATTTATTACCAGTGGCTATTTATCGCCGCATTATTTCTGTGATCGAAAAGAAGAGACAAAAGAGTTAATCGGAAATATCGCGAATGGCAACAATGTAGCACTTATTTCTTCGCGCAGAATGGGAAAAACGGGACTCATCACCCATTGCTTTACAAAACGTGAAATAGCAGATAAATACTACACATTCTTTATTGATATTTATCCGACCGGCTCCATTCGTGATTTTGTTTTCACGTTAAGCAGGGAGATTGTAGAGCGACTGAAACCTTTTGGTCAAAAAGCATTAGAAATATTCCTGACCATTGTCAAATCATTGCAGGCCGGAGTCTCATTCAACGTGACGGGTGTACCGTCATTTAATGTGAAACTGGGCGACATCAGGTCCGTGGAGACCACGCTGGATGAGATCTTCCAGTATCTGAACCAGGCGGGAAAACCATGTTTGATCGCAATCGATGAATTTCAACAGATTAACCATTACAGGGAAAAGAATGTGGAGGCACTACTTCGGACCCACATCCAACAGTGCCACAATGCACGTTTCATCTTCGCAGGCAGCCAGCGTCATATTATGGACAAGATCTTCACAAGCGCTTCACATCCATTCTATCAAAGTGTATCCATACAGCATCTTGAAGCCATCTCCATGCAGGAATACACACAATTTGCGTTGGGCCACTTTGAGGAAAACGGCAAATACATCTCTCCTGAGATGGTGGAATCGGTATACAGACAATTTGAAGGCATCACCTGGTATATGCAAAAAATATTGAACACCCTCTTCTCGATGACTCCTGGTGAGGGCAAAGTGACGAAGAGCATGGTAGAGGAGGCTGTTGAGAAAAACGTAAATTCATATGATTACAGTTATTCGGAGACACTGTTCCGCCTCCCGGCAAGACAGAAAGAACTGCTGATAGCCATAGCCAAGGAGGGAAGTGCCAGAGAGATTACCTCTGCGGAGTTTGTCAAGGAACACAGTCTCACTTCATCCAGTTCTGTGCAGTCTGCCATCAGGGGGTTACTCGACAAGGATTTCGTTACGCTGGAGCGTGGCGCTTATCACGTGTACGACAAGTTCCTTTCATTGTGGATCAATCGCAATTATTAGCTTTGTCACCGCATCATCAATTGATTTCTCACTTTCCAACAGCGATATAAACTTGCTGCCGATGATGGCTCCCGAAGCTTCACGGCAGGCTGCATCGAATGTCTCCCTGTTGGAAATCCCGAATCCGATCAACCGCGGATTTTTCAGTTGCATTGCGTTCACCCGACGGAAATAGGCCAGATTCTCATCACTGAATGCACTCCTGGCTCCGGTTACCGAAGCGGATGAAACCATATAGATAAAGCCGGAGGTATGCTGGTCGATCATCCTGATCCGCTCTTCCGATGTTTCGGGCGTAATCAGCATAATCACATGCAATCCATACTTTTCAGCCACCGGCTTGTAAGACTCCATGTATTCGGCAAAGGGCAGGTCGGGGATGATGAATCCGTCCACTCCACACTGTGTGGCAGCTTTGCAGTAGTTTTCAAAGCCAAATTGAATAATCGGGTTGAGGTAGCTCATCAGCACCAAAGGGATCGATGCAGTCTGCCTGATGTCAACCAGCTGGTCGAAAAGTACTTTCAGGCTCATCCCGTTTTTCAGTGCCTCGGCACCCGATGCCTGAATCACCGGCCCGTCGGCCATCGGGTCACTGAACGGCACACCTATTTCAAGCATGTCAACCCCTCTCTTCTCCAGTGCCTGTATCACTTTCACGGTGTCATCAAGTGCCGGATAGCCTGCAGTAAAATAGACCGATAGTACATTGTTTTTCTTATCCTTAAATAGTTTGTCGATTCTGTTCATAATATTCTTGTTTCTTATTTCTTGCTCCTTGACTCTTGACTCTTGCAATAACTCCAACCTTCCAAAAAGCCGATCGCTGATAACTAACCGCTCTTAACGGAATTCTTTTATAAATGTTTTAATCAGCTCAATATCCTTCACCGCCGGTTCAATCTCAAATCGGCTGTTGATATCGATCCCCGCAAACCGGGGATGAGCAAATGATTTAATTTCCTCCACATCTTCAGGAGAGATACCGCCGCTCAACAGAAAAGGGGTCTCACCCTTGTACGCTGCCAGCATCTCCCAGTTAAATTTCTTTCCCGAGCCCCCATGCAGGTTTGTTTGGGTATCGAAAAGGAAATAGTCGCAACACCCTTCGTAACGTTGTACCGCTTCCGACGGGAAAGGGAGGTTTGTTACAATGCCAAACGCTTTGACCACCCGAAAACCATCGTCCTTCAAATCATTACAGTATACGGGCGACTCCTCCCCGTGCAGCTGTATAATATCCAACCTGTGCCGCTGAACCCGCTTTCGTACTATCTCCGGTTCTTCGTTCACAAACACACCCACCCTTTTTACTTTTTCCGGTAAATAACTTAGTTCTTCTCCCACATAACGCGATGAACCGGCATAAAATATAAACCCCATCCAGTCCGGACCGAGCTGCTCCACAGCCTTTATGTTATCCGGATTGCGCATGCCGCATACTTTGATAATCATATAAATTCTGCTAAGTTGTTTGTTCTCTTCGTTCCCGAAAGTCAGCTTACGCTGTTATCCCGCTGCGCCGTTGGTCGCTGTGTGTAGTCCGTACTGCGCACAGCGTTAGAAAAGAACCTGGTCAATGAATGCTTTCAAACTTTCCCCGGGATTCTCAGTTTTCATAAAATTCTCGCCTATCAGGAACCCTCTGTACCCCGCATGACGCAACTCTTTCAGGACGACTGGATCGGAGATTCCGCTCTCGGAGACCCATACTGCATCCCGGGGCAACAGCTCAGCCATCCGGAACGATTTCTGCAGGTCGGTCACAAAACTCCCCAGGTTACGGTTGTTTACCCCGATAAGCTTGTTGATGGGAGTGATATATTCCGTTTCCCGCTCATCGTGCAACTCCAGCAACACCTCCAGCTGCAGCTGATGGGCCAGCTCCGTGAGTTGCCTGCACTCATGCGCCGTGATTGCCGCTGCAATCAGCAGCACCGCACTCGCACCGGCCAGCTTCGCTTCAAAAAGCTGATAGACATCCACGATAAACTCTTTCCGCATTACCGGAATGTGTACCGCTTGCGTCGCCTTTCGCAGATCGGCCAGCGAGCCTCCGAAGAAAGTCTCATCCGTGAGCACCGACAGTGCCGCAGCACCAGCCTCCTCGTATGCCCGCGTCACCTCATCCGCACGGGCCGACTGATTGATCCACCCCTTGCTGGGTGAACGACGTTTGAATTCGGCAATAATTCCCGTCGGCGAAAGCTGCAATGCCTTCTTCAAGGACCAGAAAGGGAGTTCCGTCTGTGGTAGCTGCTTTTCCAGCTCTGTAAAGGGGACCCGCTCTTTTTGCAGGGCCACCTCTTTCTTTTTGTGAGCCACAATCTCACTGAGTATATCTTGCATAATTATTTGGATTTTGCAGTCAGCAATCAGCTTTCAGCTTCTGTTTGTAAAATGTTATCCAATCGGGACTCTAGTTTTAAGCGATTGCCAAATTCTTGTTCACTGATTGATTTCAATAAACTTCTCCAATACCTTCAACGCCTTTTTACCATATAGCGAATCCCGGGCAATCTCGAGACACTCTTCGATGGGCTTATCCTGTTCGACGGTCTGGATGCCGAATGCCGCATTGGCTAGCACCACGTTCATCTGCGCTTCGGTAGCTTGGGCATGCAGCACATTCCTGAAAATCCGGGCTGCCTCCACCGGCGTGTTCCCGCCAGAGAGTTCCTCCTGCCCGATCCGCTTGAAGCCCAGTTCTTCCGGAACAAACAACTGCTCGCCTTTGTTTGATACCACCTTAAACTGACTGGTGAGGGAGATTTCATCGTAGCCGTCCATGCTGTGGACGATACAGAACTTTTTGTTCTCCTCCTGATAAATGTAGCTGTACAACCGCGACATGGCCAGGTTGTAAACCCCCAGCATCTGATACTCCGGCTGAACCGGATTCACCAACGGCCCCAGCACATTGAAGAAGTTGCGTACACCCAGGCTCTTTCTTACCGGGGCCACAGCCTTTAACGCGGGACTGAACAGCGGGGCATGCAGGTAGGCAATGTGGCAGCTGTCGAGGCTTCTTCGAAACTGATCGTTGTCGGTGGTGAACTTCACCCCCTGCTGTTCAATCACGTTGCTGGCACCACTGATGGAGGTGGCGCCGTAGTTCCCGTGTTTCACCACGTTGTATCCTGCACCCGCCACCACAAAACAGGCGGCAGTGGAGACATTGAATGTATTTTTCCCGTCACCGCCCGTACCCACGATATCGAGGGGAGCGTAATCGGAGAGATTTACCGCAACCCGCATATCGAGCAGGGCATCGCGAAAACCGAGGATCTCGTCCACCGAGATGTTGCGCATCAGAAAGGAGGTGATGAGCGACGCCACCTGCGTATCGGGGATATCCCCCTTCACAATGGCGAAGAGTACCTCTTTGGCTTCCTCCCGCGAGAGATAATGGTAATCGAATAATTTATAGAGTATTTCCTTCATAAGACCTTTATTGAATTTTTTCACAAACTAAAGTGTCCACGCTGCTGTTACGATCGTTGAAAACCGACCGGTTCTCGGGCAGAAGCTGTCGTTTAAATCCGATAGGAATATCCGGTTTGTATGTTTATACATGCTGCAGAAAGTTTTGAATGATGCGAATACCTTCCGGGGTGAGTATCGATTCGGGGTGGAACTGCACGCCGTGCAGATCAAACTGCCTGTGTTTCAACGCCATCACATCGCCCGCCTTATCCACTGCCGTGATTTCCAATCCGGCGGGGAAATTTTCTTTGGAGACAATCCAGGAGTGATACCGTCCGACCAGGATCTCATCCGGAATACCATCAAAGAGATAATCATGCGCAATGATGTCCACCGGCGTCTGTACCCCATGAAAGACAAACGGAATGTTCTCCAGCTTCGCACCGAAGACCTCTCCAAGGGCCTGATGGCCGAGGCAAACGCCCAAAATGCTTTTCGTCTCTGCATACTGTCTGATCAACGGCATCAGCAGGCCTGCCTCTTTCGGCAAACCGGGTCCCGGTGAGAGGATGATCTTGTCGTATTG
>NZ_DCEN01000007.1:0-3530 GCF_002316955.1 Proteiniphilum sp. UBA1028 | reverse complement strand
GCCCCGGCCTGGTACCACAGCTCGTTGTTGCGGCTGACAAACGTGCGAATGGTGATGGCCTGGTTGATGTTGCCGTTCAGCCCGATGAAACCAATGCAGCCGCCGTAAGCTCCCCGGTTGTGCGATTCTATTTCCGAGATCAGCTGCATGGCCCGCACCTTGGGTGCTCCCGAGAGGGTGCCGGCAGGGAAGGTATCGAAGAAGGCACGGATGGGGTCGGTACCCTCATTGAGCGTGCCGCTCACGCGCGAGACCAGGTGGATCACGTGCGAATAGAACTGCGGTTCCTTGTAGAAATCGACCTTCACATCGTGGGCATGGCGACTCAGATCGTTCCGCGCCAGGTCCACCAGCATCACATGTTCCGCATTCTCCTTGGGATCGTTCAGCAGAAACTCCACCGCCTTCCTGTCTTCCTGATGATTGCCGCTCCGTTTGGTTGTCCCCGCAATGGGGTCGATGCTGATCTGCGATCCGTTTATCTTGCAGTGCGTCTCGGGCGAGGAACCAAAAATACGGTATCCGCCGAAATCGAAATAAAAGAGATAGGGAGAGGGGTTGATGGAGCGCAGTGCCCGGTACACCTTGAAGTCATCGCCGGTGAAACGTTGGACAAACCTCCGCGAGAGCACAATCTGAAACACGTCGCCCCGCAGACAGTGCTGCACCCCGGCACGCACATGCTCTTTGAACTGTTCGTCGGTGATGGTGCTGTATTCCTCTCCTTCGGTAAAAAAGTTGTAGGTGGCAAAGTTACGCTGGTTGATCAGCGACTCCACCTTCATCAGGTCACTTATCTCATCCTCACCCTGCAGCTCAATCAGGCTGATCTCGTCGGTGAAGTGATTGAACACCAGCAGGTATTTATAAAGGATATAAAGCAAGTCGGGGGCATCGTTGCGTTCCTCCCTGCTTTCGCGGATGGCAATGTGCTCGGTATACTTTACACAGTTGAAAGTGGAGTACCCGAACAGTCCGCACTGTTCCAGCTCACTGCCGGCAACCTCGAACCGGCCAATGAAACGGTTTAACGCATCGGAGATGGTGAAACTTTCCGACAGTGCCTGTTTTTCTTCCTTGTCGTCGGGAAACAGAAAATGACAAACACCCCGGTTCACCTCCACCTGGGCGATGGGTTTCAGCGCCAGGTAGGAGATGCTGTTCTCGTTGGCATGAAAGTCGGAGCTCTCCAGCAGGGCCGACTGCGGGAAGGAGTCTCTCACTTTCAAATAGACACTCACAGGTGTATGGAGGTCGCCCATGATCTTTTTGCTGTTGGTTTGAAATTTGTATTGCATACCTTTCAACGTTATAAGTTTTTTTACTCTGGATATATACAGCCAGCTGCCCGCATTAGTCGGCTCGTTTTCAGTTCTTTATATTTAAACCTTGGTTCCCGATCATCAAACAAACTCTTTCTCATACCGGAAATAGGTCTCCAGATCCTTGTCGCCACGCCCCGAAAGGGTGAGAACCACCACCTCTTTCGGAGCAAAAGTCACTTTCTGCAGGGCTGCCAGTGCGTGTGCCGATTCCAGTGCGGGGATAATTCCATCGTTGCGGGTCAGTTCGAAGGCTGCCCGTAGTGCTTCATCGTCGTTGATTGCGAACACCTGTGCCCGTTTTGTTTTGGCAAGATGAGCATGTATCGGCCCGATGCCAGGATAATCGAGTCCTGCCGAGATGGAATAGGGTTCGGTGATCTGCCCGTCCTCCGTCTGCATCAGCAATGTGCGGCAGCCATGCAGCACCCCGGCGGTTCCCAGATGGATGGTCGCGGCGGACTCGCCGCTATCTACTCCCTTCCCGCCTGCTTCTGCCAGCACAATCTTCACCTTCTCATTATCCAGATATTCATAAATGGTACCCGCAGCATTGCTGCCGCCACCCACACAGGCCACCAGATAATCGGGATAATCGCGGCCCTCCTTCTCTACCAGTTGCACTTTGATCTCCTTGCTGATGACCGACTGCAGACGGGCCACCATATCGGGATAGGGATGCGGACCAATCGTTGATCCGATGATATAGTGGGTGTCGGCAGGGTGACTACACCAGTCGCGGATGGCCTCGTTGGTGGCGTCCTTTAGCGTCATGTTACCCGAAGTGACCGGCACGACCGTGGCTCCCAGCATCTCCATCTTTTTCACGTTCACCTGCTGACGGGCTACGTCCGTTTTGCCCATGTACACGGTGCAGGGCATCTGCATCAGTGCGCAAACGGTAGCGGTGGCCACACCATGCTGGCCGGCACCGGTCTCGGCGATGATTCTTGTCTTGCCCATCTCACGGGCAATCAGTATCTGCCCGATGGTATTGTTGATTTTGTGGGCACCCGTGTGGTTCAGATCCTCCCGTTTCAGATAGATCTTCGCACCGTAGCGTGACGACAGCTGCCGGGAGAAATAGAGTGGAGAGGGACGACCCACGTAGTCGCGCAACAGGGAATCGAAATCGGCCCGAAAGCGCTCACTCTCCATGATGGGGCGGTATGCCTTTTCGAGGTCGGACACGCACTGGTGCAGAATCTCGGGGATGTAGGCTCCTCCAAATTCACCGTAATATCCTCTTTCATCTATCAAATATTTTTGCATATTATCTTCGTTTTACTTGTTGTTTCATCTACCCCTTAAAACTAAAAGAGCCTGTCGCAGGATTGCGACAGGCTCTTAAATTATATGTTGTATACTTATTTCAAGACACGGCTGCTCTTCCTTACGACTTTTTGAGTTGTAAGTAGCGCCACCAATATCCGTTGTTACGTAAATTCATTATTTCGCTATTATTTGATTGCAAATGTAGACTAACAGAAATCAATAAACAACATTTTTGTGTTTTTTAACCTTATAGGCAGGATTTGTATTTGGCTAAACAACCGACGGTTAAGCGCAGGTTTACTTTTTAAATTGGTTCCGCCTCAAAGCCGGTACGTTTCACGGTTTTCACAATATCCTCTGCCGATAGGTCGTTGGTTTCAACAATCAGTATCTTGTCGGGGTTGTCGATATCGACGCTCCATGAGGTGATTCCCTCTTTCTTATTGAGAAAGGGGGTTACTTTTGCCACACAGCTTGAGCAGTTTATATTGGTTTTAAATTTTATTGTTGCCATTTTATTTCCTTATTAAAATTAGATGGAAGCAGACATTGTTTGAAACATCAAACTTTCATTCTTAAAGACAAATGTAAACCTTTTTTGTTCACATTTCTACTAAACCAATTGGGAGCTGAAGGGAAATTCTCTTTGCATTTAGAATTTTATAAGACCATTTAAAAACCATAATTACACCAAATAAACATGGAGTAGATTAGGCAAAGATACGGAGGATCATAAGACAAACCCAAGCCCGGCTGAGAATTATTTCCTGTTCAGAGACAGGCTGGATCTTCAAAAACATTGAACAAGAAACAAATAACCAAAACAAATGTGATGATTTTGCGGGGCAGAGCGAAAAGATTTGCAATAAATGCATTATTTTTGGGAATGGCAAAGAAACAAAACAGGCTAAAATTTACGCATCTGCTGACAGT
>NZ_DCEN01000080.1:627-4398 GCF_002316955.1 Proteiniphilum sp. UBA1028 | reverse complement strand
GCTTCGCGTGTTTTTTCACGCACCACCTCATCGCTGTCGATCCCAATGGTGAAGGTGGTGTCGGGCACATTCATTTTATTCAGCCCATACATCTTATGCCAGGGAGCACCAATCATCTTTCCTGCCAAATCGTGCAGGGCAATATCCACGGAGGCCTTGGCGGCAGTGTTCGCGGGAGCTATTGCATCCACATACGTCATGATCTCTTCCAGATGCGTGGGGTCTGAGAATCCGGACAGATCTGTCTTTTTTAGAAATTCAATCACCGAAGCCTGTGATTCCCCCAGATAAGGGGGCAGTGATGCCTCTCCGTATCCCACCAGCCCGTCGTACTCAATTCTGGTGAGAACCACGGGAGTGGTCGTGCGTGAAAAGCCGGAAATGGTGAAGGCATGGGTGAGCTGCAGGTCGTAGGGTGTCCAGGAGAGTTTCATTTTGGCGGATAATTTTGTCTGTTTTTGGAAAGTAGCGTTCAAAATAAGCGAAGGAGCTGCAAATGCTACAGCCGCAACTGTGGATCTTTTAAGAAATTGACGGCGGCTTTGCTTCATCTGCGTTTGTCTCTGTTATTGATAAAAACTGTTTAAAAAAATCTCTTGAATACCCTCACTGTTCACCTCCCCAATGATTCTTTGGGTGCGCAGGTAACGATTTGCATTGAACTCGTCATATAACGGATCGGAGGGGTCAAAGCTGTTTATTCGGACATAATCCGATGCGTGAATGAATCGTTTATCGCCAATATATATTCCTACGTGAACAACCTTTTCTTTTGAATCTTCGGAAGATGCTTTTGAACCAAAAAACAGCAGGTCTCCCGGCAAAGCTTCGCCAAAATTGCCCGCCTCGTCAATAAGCTTGCCATACAACACCTGTTGGGAGGCATCGCGCGCCAGGATCAACCCGTGCAGAAAATAAACCAATTTGGTAAAGCCGCTGCAGTCGAGCCCCTTGGAAGACATACCTCCCCAGAGATAGGGTATACCCTTAAACCGGAGTGCAGTATTTACCACACTTTCTCCACTCATCGTGACATCTCTCAGCCAGTCTGACACTTCAACAGCATCCGTTTTTTTCACGTATGCCGCGCGCCCGTCGGGGTAAACCACTTCATAAAACCTCTCCTTCTCCGACCTTATCGTCAACATATCGCCGGCCACCAGGTCGGAGACGGGAAAAGAAGCGGCATCCTGGCTTTCAAAGGATTGCCCACACACAGAAGTAATTATTATCTTCGGCTTCCGCAGGTATTCCTGTAAACTCTTTCTGGTCATGGTTTTTACCGAACCATTGATCCAGCCGATGTACCTGTCGGGAGTCTGAATGCGCAGCCATCCATCTTTCTTTTCCAATATCTTCACCGGCATGCCCAACAGGGCCTGTGAAACGAGTTCCGAGCCGTACCGGGGTTCGGACCGAAGGGTGCCCACGGAATTATAGATTACTCCCCCTGTTTCGTCGCCCAGCATTTTATCCGGCAACAGGCGAATGTTGTCGCTCACTTTTGCGGATACTTTTTTTGACTGCAATATCAGCTCCAGATAGGCGGGTTCGCTGGTAGTTTCTCCCTCAAGCAGGAGGGTGTCCTGTTGTTGTGTAGCCACAATCCGGAAGAGCTCCACTCTGCTGTCCGGCGCATATTTTTCCTGTACTGCTTCAATAATCTGCTGCATATCTCCTTCCTGTGCCATAGCATGACAATGTAACGTTGAAAAGACCCATAAGAAAAATATACCTGTTGCTTTTCCCATGCTTCCTGTCCGATCTAATAACTGGGCGAAATATACAATTTTTCGCTCAATTGCAGACAAAAGAAAAAAAGTATTTATATAAGAAACAGAAAATCATTATCTTTGATTACTCAAATTCATATTTCGACAATATGAGAACAAGAAGAATAAGACGTTGTCTTCCACTATTCATTATTGTCTTATGTTGCGCCGGATCCGTCGCCTGTGCATCGAACGCAACAAAAAGGCAAAGTGACAAATCTGACTCCGCTATGTCCGACACATTCCAAAACAATCACCGGGAAGCCGAAAACCTCGCCAGGGACCTGAGACGAAAGGGGATCAGGGACGAAAGGGTGTTGGCGGCTATAGGGAAAGTTCCCAGACATTTGTTTATTGACGAGGGTTTAAGGGAATATGCCTATCTTGATAAGCCGTTGCCGATTGAAAAGGGGCAGACCATCTCCCAGCCATACACCGTGGCCTATCAGTCGGAACTTTTGAAGCTGAAGCCGGGCGAGAAAGTGTTGGAGATAGGCACGGGAAGCGGCTATCAGGCTGCGATCCTTTGTGAAATGGGCGCCGATGTATACAGCATTGAGCGTTACAAGGAGCTGTATCTTACCGCAAAAAAAAGGCTCAACAAGCTTGGGTATTCCCCAAATCTTTTTTTTGGGGATGGCTACGAGGGACTACCCGAACATGCCCCTTTCGACAAGATTCTGGTTACAGCAGCGCCCGATGAGATCCCGGAGAAGTTGTTAAGGCAACTGCGTGTGGGTGGATGGATGGTACTCCCCCTGGGTGGAAGGATGGGACAGAAGATGACCGTGATCAAACGCGTAAGCGAGGAGAAGTTCAGTGAGTCGGAGCATGGAGATTTTATCTTTGTCCCCATGCAAAAAGGTACTGAAGAATAAAAAATGAAATTAAGCCTTCTTACAGGTTAAACAAGACTGCCGCCGGATTTCTTCGGCGGCAGCAGACAATTGAGCCAACAGGGAAGTTTTATTTGCCGACAGGCAAACGACTCAGTTGTTTGATGTGTTGAAGATCGGTATAATCATATTGATAGATACCATCGGCGGCTATCATCATCAATACATTGTTGAAGGGAATCACATCGAAGCCGTCCATATCCTTGAAATGGGCAAGAATATTGTCCGGATGCATAATGGTGCGCGGGTCTTTGGTGTTAAAAATACGCAATCCATCGTCGCAGACAAACAACGTCTCCTCATCAATGCCCAGTCCTTTCGGACTTTTCATATTATATGTGACAATATGCCTGGGTCGTTTCACGTCACTCACATCCACGATAATCAGCTCGTTGGCATCTTGTCCGCAAAATGTACCCGAACGAACCGTCACATAAGCGATATCGTTTTCCACCACAACCGGATCGCAACCGAACACGTGACTGATCATAGACTGGCGTTCCGGCTTTAAAGGGTCTTCCATGGAGTAAATGATCATGCCCGTGGGCGTGCCCATAAACATACAGTTCTTATAGCTGAAGATAGTCTCTACATTGAAGCCGATATAGTAATCATTCCCCACTTTCACCGGTGACCCGCCGGTGAGGTCGAAGATACCAAGCATATTGTTCATCACAGTATAGAGGTTGTCTTTATAGATGGCAAAACGCGACATGGAACCGGCAATACCTGTACCGGCACCCGCCTTTTCACCCACGGAAGCATACATGGCCCCATCATTTTGCAGACCACCCCATCCCCACCAGCGTGGTTTATAGTAGCGTACCAGCTCTCTTTTCTCCACCTTCTTCCAACCCACAACAATACCATTGTTTCTGTCCATCGATTTTTCGTAATCAATGCTGAATCCATTCTCCGTCGGAGGGAAAGCTTGTGGGAACACTTCTTCTTTTCGACCTTTATATACAGGCTTGGCGGGATCGCTGATATCGAACCAAACCAGATCTATATAAGAATCGGCATAGAGAATATTGTTGCGCACCTGCATGTCGGCATTTCCCAACAAATCGATAAACGCCACATTGCGAGGGCTCGACGGATTC
>NZ_DCEN01000080.1:0-344 GCF_002316955.1 Proteiniphilum sp. UBA1028 | reverse complement strand
GGCATAAAAACCGGCTCGTTGATGGTGTAGGTAACGTACTCATCCACATAGTCCTTGCATCCGGTAAAAAGTAACAATCCGGCAATAAAAAATAAATAAGTCAACTTTTGCATACCCATATAGATTTAGTTATTTGAATTGTATCCTGACTCCAATATTCAGCCCGAATATCAGCGGGTTCTCCGTGCGGGCACTCATTGGCTGATTGTTCCTGAAATAATAGAGCAGTCTCGGTTCGCCAAACAAGTGCAGATTATTTTGTAACCGGTAGCTGAATCCGGCACCACCCTGAGCAGAGAACTGAAGACCGGCAATGCGGTTATATACATGGGTGTGATGCACTA
>NZ_DCEN01000057.1:0-3741 GCF_002316955.1 Proteiniphilum sp. UBA1028 | reverse complement strand
AGAATGAATAGAACAACTCACAAATACAGGGTCACCCTCAACAAAACAGATAAGTCTGCGGCGCACCTCACCCTCCCCGCCGACGCTGGGACAGGTATCGAGATCCATCTCATCTGCGAGGTGACCGACGGCGGCTCGCCCGCGTTGACCCGTTACCAGCGATTTATCATCACCGTAGAGACAAATTTGAAAGGTTATTTGAAATGAAGAATCACAAACTAGGCTGTCAACAATTTTTCACCCCTTAAAAACCAAAATGACACCGACAGCATATATTAAAATGTATTAATATTGCAAAACAGATCAATACCTAAATAGTGATGAAAAAGTTCTACTTATCTATGTGTATGTTTTGGGGAGTTGTCTCATTTTTATTGTCACAAAACTACCCGCAGCAAAGTGACCTGTTGTGGGTCACCACCCCCGACAGGAACAACTGGCTCTATGAGCTCGATCAGGAGGCAACTGTTTCGATAGCTCTCTACCGCTACGGATCTTTAATGAATGATGTGGAGATTAACTACTCAATCGGCCCCGAACTAATGCCATCAGAAAGAGAAGGGAGTGTAACGTTGAAAAACGGAAAAGGGGCTGTCTCGCTGGGCACGATGACTCATCCAGGGTTCAAAGATTGCAAGCTGGCGGTGACAATCGACGGTAGAGAATACAGACACCACATCAAAGTGGGGTTCGAACCTGAAAAATTGAGGCCATATACCAGCTACCCGGACGACTTTGTTCCGTTTTGGCAGAATGCCTTACAGGAAGCTGCTCAATGTCCGATGGATATTGAAAAAAAATTTGTTCCCGAATACTCGAGCAACAGTGTAGATTGTTACCTGATTAAATTGCAGGCATACAAGAAAGGACAATATGTCTATGGTTACCTGACTCTACCGAAAAAAGAGGGAAAATATCCCGTTGTCTTTTCACCCCCGGGTGCAGGAATCAAACCGATGAACCCGATGAAAGATATCTTTTACGCCGAAAATGGATTTATCCGGTTCGATATGGAGATACACGGCATACGTCCCGACCTTGACCAGGAGACCTATACCGAAATCAGCCGTGCTTTTGGCACCAGAAATAACAGTTATCTGGTGAACGGTCTGGGGCACCGGGACACATATTACATGAAAAAAGTATATCTATCCTGCGTGAGAGCAGTCGACTATTTGACCACATTGCCGGAATGGGATGGGAAAAACATAATCGCCCAGGGAGGGAGTCAGGGAGGTGCGCTGGCACTGGTTACCACCGCACTTAACCCAAAGATCACAGCTTGTGCTGCAAATCACCCCGCACTGAGCGATATGGCCGGGTACAAAGCGGGACGCGCTGGAGGTTATCCGCATCTATTCACTAAGTTTGAGGAGATGGACAGACCGGAAATATTGAAAACACTGGAATATTACGATGTGGTCAATTTCGCCAGACAAATCAAGGTGCCTGTATGGATGACATGGGGTTTCAATGACGATGTATGCCCGCCTACCACCAGCTATATCGTATACAATCTGCTTGATACGGAAAAAGAGGCGCTGATCACCCCCATCAACGAACATTGGATTTCATTTGATACCCGCTTTTCTATTATGAAATGGATAACTGCCCATCTTCGATAATCATCGTAGAATAATAAACAAAGTCAATTCATCATCCAAAAAAAAACAAATATTCCACCCTCAATATACAGCAAACGACTAAAATTGCAATATGTAATTTTAACTATACACATGTTTAAAATATATAATTTTATCTCTGTTGCAACATCCAGTAGATACGCATGTCGAACTTAAGAAAACGTTTGCTTACTCTAAAATTTGAGTCGTAATGATTTTATAAACAAAAGACAATCGAATTCATCAAAGCTCGACCAAATAAAGCATTTATAAATAATTACCAAATTTTAAAAAACACGAATCATATGAACAATTCAACATGGAAACCGCGGCTACTCATTAGTCTGTTATTTTTCCTCACACTCTTGCCCCTCACTGCTCAGGAGAGAACAATCAGGGGTGTCGTGAAAGACACCGGGGGTGAACCCGTCATCGGAGCCAATGTGATGGTGAAAGGACACAACATTGGTGCTGCCACTGATATCGACGGTAACTACACACTGGTTGCACCCTCATCGGCAACCACGCTGACAGTTTCTTACATCGGTATGCAAAACGTAGAAGTTCCCATCACCGGAAATGTGGTGAACATTACGATGGAGGAAGATGTGTCAAGCCTGGAAGAGGTGATCGTGGTCGGTTATGGAAGCAGGGTAAGAAAGGATCTGACCGGATCAGTGGGCTCTGTGTCAGGGACAAAGATCGCAGCTGTTCCCGTCACCTCGGCTGCTGTTGCTTTGCAGGGTAAAATCTCCGGCGTGCAGGTTACTACTGTCGACGGTGCTCCTGGTGCCGACATCAACATCCGTGTACGCGGGGGTACGTCCGTAACGCAAAGCAATGCGCCACTCTATATCGTGGACGGTTTTCAGGTAGAACACATCAACGACATCCCTCCGACGGATATTGCCTCTATCGACGTCTTGAAAGATGCCTCCATCACCGCCATTTATGGTGCAAAAGGAGGTAACGGAGTGGTGGTTGTCACAACCAAATCGGCCAAAGCGGGGAAGATACAGGTCAGCCTGAACTCCCATCTCTCCACCAGCCATCTCTCCAAAAAACTGAATCTGATGGATACCAAAGAGTTTGCCCGCTACCAGTATGAATGGTCTGCCAGCAACGGCAGTCGGTCCAGCAACGCAAAATTCTTCCGGGCCAACTTCGGCAACCCGAATGACCTCGACCTATATGCTACTTTGCCTACCCACGACTGGCAGGACGAAGTGATGGGTGAAAATCCGATCAACTACTCCACCAACGTTGCGATTGGTGGAGGAAGTGAAAGCATACGCTTCAACCTCTCACTCACACAGAGTGAAGACAAAGGGATCATCCTGGGATCGGGCGTACGGCGTACCAACCTAAACCTCAAGACCGCCATCGACATCTCTGATAGACTGACTTTACAGATCAATCCAAAATTTACGTTCCGGCGCGATGAAGGAGCTGGTGGTGACAACATCGGCACCGGCGGCATCATCGATGTACTGCGTTATCGTCCCACCAACGGCCTACGTGAATATGGATACGTGGACCCTGCATATGCGGATCCCGATGAAGAGGAACTTTTCACCTATACCAACCCGAAGAGTGACATCAAGATCAACCAACAAAGACGATATACGTACAATTACTCCAACGCCTTCGCATTGGACTGGAAGCCGATCGATGGTTTGGTACTTCGTACAGAAGCAACGATTGGATTGGACTGGAGAGACCAGTATCGCTTCTGGGGGGCATTGACCAGTACAGGGCAGAACAACAACTCTCAACCGGTATCAAGAATTGACAAGCGTCAATCACTCCGGTATATCTGGACCAATACCGCCAACTACGGTTTCACGGTGAAAGATGATCACAATATCAGCCTCCTTCTGGGGCAGGAAATCTTCCATGACCAATCGAAAATCAACTTCCAGCAGAATCGGTACTTCCCCCGTGCATTTGAAGCCCGACAAGCGTGGGACAACATGGGATTTGGTACTCCACAGGATTCCTATACCGCTACTTCAACGCCTGACCGTACCGCATCTTTCTTCGGACAGGCCAACTACAACTACCTGCACAAGTATCTACTCTCTCTCACCATGCGTGCTGACGGGTCCTCCAAATTTGC
>NZ_DCEN01000016.1:1796-35780 GCF_002316955.1 Proteiniphilum sp. UBA1028 | reverse complement strand
CAGATTATGAGCATACAAATTTTTATATTCCGGTTCATGTGCAACTCCCCATCTCATCAAATCAAAAAGACGTTTACCTTCCAGAAAAAACTCTACCGCCCTTTCATTGCGTATTCTTTCTCTGAAATCACTCTGATTGCCTAAATACATTGCATGAACCGGAGGCATCTTCACTCTTTCCCTTACAATATTAACAGCATCTACAGCATTCATGTCCGATCCGGTTATTTTATAAAGTGGGCCTCCAAGTTCATTCGCCGCTTCTGCATAGATCAAATACATTTCAGATAACCGAAAATATATTGCATGATTATTTTCATTCGTTCTTCCTGAAAATTGATCCCTATTCGGAGCCCAAAACTTTCTTGCAAGATATCCCGATCTATTATAAAAATTTTCAGGGACTCTCTCGCTTCCTCCATTCCATAACTCTAAATATCTTCCACTTTCACTTGTCCATCTGATCTGATTAAACAGGATGGAGTGATAGAAACGAGGATCGCGGTTGATGTACGGATTCTGTGGATCAAAACTTTTATCATCTTCAATTGCTAAGCCGTTTTTTGTTTCAAATCGCTCAACCATGTTAGCAGAAACACTATATCCTTTTAAAATTCCTGAAGATGTAATCGAAGGAACACCGAACAAATTATACATATTGTCATTTATCGCGCCAAAGTGCTCCCACATAATTTCTTCGTTGTAAGGCAAATACATAAATATACTATCAAACCCACTCGCATATTCGATCATTTTTATTCCTCCGGGAGTTTTATACGTGATGGTATCAAGAGAGTTAGAGGGTAGTAATCTGTAACGTCGAGTCGTGGTTGCATAGTCAATGGCATCCCATGCCGCTTGTGCAACATGTTCCCACCTGGTTTTATCGTTACCTGTATTGTATTTTGGACTGGCCGGAATCAGTAAAGCCGCAGCCTTAAGCGCCAAGGCGGATCCCTTTTCGGGACGGCCTATGTGGTTGTCCGGCCATCTCTGAGGTAAAAACTGGAAAGCGGTATCGCAATCTGCAGCAATCTTTTCGGCAGTTTCCTGTCTCGTGAGTCTTGGTAATGCAAAATTATCACTTGCATTGAATGCATGTTGAATATAGGGCATCCCGCCTTGACGTCTTAAATACTCATAATAATACCATGCCCTCATAAAATGGGCCTGACCTTTCAATTGATCAATTTGATCTTTTGTGACGTTTGGATCATTGCTGAGCATGTCTATATTCTCCAGAGTTTTGTTCGCAATGCGAATACTCCTCCACGAACGCCACACTCCTCCAAAGAGCCCTGAAGTGGGATAATCACTTTCTACAAGGCCTATCCAATTTCCATTTTGAGCCTCTGCCAGCGATGGCCATCCGGATACGGCAGTCCCTTCATCCGATAACGAAGCGATATGTGTATAATCACCCTGAGTCAAATAATTGTGTCTGTCTTGATACATTCTATCCGCATATTTTCGGAAATTTTGATAGTTCCCAAACACCTCCGCTTCTGACATTCCATCCGCTTCTGGAGCTTTATCAAGATATGACTCACAACTTGAAAAGAGGAAGACTATTGATAGTAATACTATAAAATATTTCATAACTATTTATTTTTTTAGCAGGTTAAAATCCAACACGAATTTCGAGTGAATATCTTTTCAGATGCGGATACGATCCAAAATCCTCACCAAAATTAAATCCTTCCGGATCACCTCCCCATTTTCTTTTCTGCCAAGTATAAAGATTATTTCCAATGAGGGCTACTTCCACATTGCTGATTCCAAACCTTGAAAACAAATCCTCAAAGTTATAACCAAGCCTGACATGTTTCAATCGCATATACTGCCCATCAAGCATTGCAAACTGAGAGTTAAAATAATTATAGTGATTATTTGCCTCATAATGAGGAGTTGGGAACAAGGGGGATGTATTGTCCGGCCTCCAATAATCAGAGTGAGCCACGTAAGCATTATTTCTATGCTGCGTAAAAGGGAATAAAAAGAATTCTCCACCCCCTCTCACCATCCTTTGGGTATTGCTGATACCATAAAAACTGAATTCCAGAGACCAATTTTTATAGCTCCCTCCAAAAGTTGCATTATAATAACGCTCAGGCTCCCACGGATAGTCTCCTACCACTCCATCCTGAGAATCAATTTTACCGTTGCCATCAAAATCCAGATATTTCAGGTCGCCCACCATGGGTTTTTTATCCACTCGTTGAGGATACAAAAACAACTCATCAAAATTGCTATAGTAACCATCATCCATCACTCCACGGCTCCACATCCTTCTTGCCAATGAGACAGGCTTGCCTTCTGCCTTTAAGTGATCGGGAATAAATTCAGACTCATCCCAATATACAACTCTACTTTCCGTACCCGAAAAACTTCCATCAAAATAGAGATACAAATCATTTGGAAACTGATGCTGTAATCCCAAAACAATTTCAACACCGTGACTCTTTGCCTCACCGATGTTACTTTGGATAGAAGAAACACCAACCCAGGAAGGGACCCTGTTCCTACTTTGCAACATGTCGGAACGATATTCATCAAAAAGATCAACCTCAAGTTTAATTAAATTATTAAAGAAACCCATTTCTATTCCAAAATCCCGAAGGGTAGCCTTCTCCCATGTTGCGTTTGTAACTGGTATCGGACCTTCTGATATATAAGGATAACTTTGGGTGGGATACCCAAATACGGCATTTCCGCCAGTCTCTGTATATTCAGTTCTATATAACCAACGGGCTATGCCTCCATCATTTCCAACTTTTCCCCAAGAATATCTTAACTTGAGATTATTGATGATATCTTTCACCGGTTTAAAAAAACTTTCGTTTGAAACATTCCATCCTCCCGCAAAAGAGGGAAAAGTTCCGAATCTAAGTTTAGGAGCAAACTTTTCCGAACCTGTGTGCGAAACACTAGCTTCTAATAAATATCGACCATCATAATCATAGGTTGCACGACCAACCCAATTTTCCTCATAATGTGGAAAATCAGAAACACCCTGAGACTTCCTTCTACTAAAGAGTCCCATAGCTGAAACTGAGTGCTTATCACTAAAAGTCCATTGATAATTTAGTCTGGCTTGATAATAAAAACTTCTTGAAGACATGAATATATTGTCGTTTAAAACCCGCATAATAGGAGGAGGGGTGTTATAATCAAGCTCTCCCTCGCTGTGATGACGAGTCCATTCCTTTGTTTCCGGATTTAAATAATAAGCATAAAATGAAGGTACAGAATATTCCTGTCTGTATATTGCAGAGTTATTATATGAAAAGAGACCGGAAATGGCAAGCCCTTCTGTGATAAAATCCAGTTTTTGCTGCAAATTTAAATCTACACTGGTTTCGTTTGCTTTATGCCGCCAGAACCCAAGACCTCCTTCCCATATTAACCTTCCAGTAGCAGGGACAGTATTAGGATCAACAAACGGTCTTCGTACACCTTGATCCCAGGGAATCTTATTATCCGGATATTGCTCCAAAGCTTCCACCGGATAATAAGGAAAGTCGGTTACAGATTGAAACCATCTTTCCTGGGTGAAAGTATCGATAGGCTTACCATATTCTCTAACATTACCTCCAAGATTCACTGCCAGTGTTGTAGAAGGGGTCAAGGTAAAATCCAGATTATTTCTGAAAGTATATCTGTTATGATAATAAGATCCGTTATGTTTATCGTAGGAATACGGTAATCGATGACCAGTTGTAAATACATCTCCTTCTTGCAAATAACCCAATGACACGAAATATCGTACAAAATTTGTTCCTCCTCTGGCATTAATATTGTATGTCTGATCAAAACCGGGTTTAAAATAAAAATCCATCCAATCGAAGTTGCGGTATAGATAAGGTTCTGACTGATCTCTATATTTTTGAAGAATATCGTCTGGAACAATAAAATCCCACTTCTGATCATTTTTACTTGCAATATTGCGTAACGACAACGTCTCATATGCATCAAGGTATGTTGGTAAAATAGTAGGAGTTTTAACCGATAATTGAGACGAAAATTCCAGCTGTATTGCACCCGAACGCCCTCGTTTGGTTGTGACAATAATAACACCGTTTGCACCCTTTACACCATATACGGCTGTAGCAGAGGCATCTTTTAATACTGAAATGTCTGCAACTTCATTGGGATCTAGGTTAGAAAAAGGTCGTTCCACTCCGTCAACTATTAAAAGAGGGGCATTGCTGCCCATCGCTGTCATTCCTCGAATGCTCATCTGTAATCCTTCTGCACCGTAATAACTTATTGCTTCTTCACCGGGTGTAGCATTTCGCCCAATAATATTGAGTCCGGGAATTCTACCTTGTAACGTATTTTCAACACTACCTCCGGTATTCACTTTACGAATAATATCTCCGGAAACCTGGGAGATAGCACCAACAACTGAAGCTTTTTCCTGCATTCCATATGCTATGACAACAACCTCGTCCAATACTTCAACATCTGGTTCTAGAATAATATCTAAAACTCTTTGGTTGCCGACAGGTACCTCTTGTGTAATCATGCCCACATAAGAAAATACCAATACTTGACCAGGTTCAGCATTTATATTGTATTTTCCTGAAACATCAGTAATTGTACCTCTTACAGTCCCTTTTATTTGTACCGTTGCTCCAATAATTCCCTCTCCATCTGAATATTTTACAGTTCCTGTCACATTTTGCTGCTGAGCAAAACTAAAAGCAGTTAAGAGAAATAAAAAGGTCATTAAAAAAAACCTCTTTAAAACTTCCTTAAATCTACTCTGAATTATCCGAGTAGAGGCGAAAACTTGATTATTCATAAAAAAAAAATTTATTGATACCATACATTATTTTACCATCAATTTACACTTATTTTAACAAATAAATCTCAGTAGAATGTACCCCATATGCAAAATGTTTTATTTATTTTATTGGTTATTATTAGATTGTCAAATCAACTATCCACAATAAATTGTTTTCACAAATCTGAATAGACCGTCTAGTATGAATTATTCAGTGAAAAACTTTAAGATTAATCTTCGTTTTCTATAGAATTAAAGAAAAAGCATAATCTTTCTTTTGCAAAATTAACTCTACATAAACGAAAATATATAAATAAAATACAAATTAATGGTAAAATACTACTAAAAGGATATTTTTAAAATTTCAAAACATTCACGATTTATCGTTGAAATCTTCAAAGCAAACATTTTTTTTAAATTTATAAGTATATTTGCATTATTAACTAAAATCAGTACTCAAAAACGAAATTTATGCAACATATCATTTTGAAGCTTTGTATTACTGTTTATTTTCTCTTAATTTACTTGACTTCTTTTTCCATTGAATTAAATTTCAAGTTTTACAAGGCAGAGGATGGACTCTCTTCTAACACAGTACATACAGTCCTGCAAGATTCAAAAGGATTCATGTGGTTTGGAACCGAGAACGGACTGAATCGCTTCGACGGATACAAATTTACCGTCTATCGCAATATTCCCAGAAATGAAAACTCGTTGATAAATAACTATGTCTATGCCCTCGTTGAAGACGAACAGGAGGTACTTTGGATCGGAACCGAAAGAGGGGTATCCACATTCGATCTGAACGAAAAAAAATTCTCGTCTTTCTCGCTGACAACAGAAACCGGCACTCCCGTCTTAGGCAGAATTCAAAACCTGATCTACGACGATGGAAAGATATGGATTGCTTCGGCTACTCAGGGAGTTTTCGTAAAAAAAGAAGAAAACATATTGCTGTACTCTTTTGAGAAATTCATCGTGGATCAGCATAAATCAATTTGGGTGAATACAATTTATAAAGACAAGGAGAATGTTATTTGGGTATCGGTAGAAAATACAGAACACCAGATTTATAAATTTAATAAAAGAACCGAAGAATTTATTCCGGCATTTCCCGGCATGACTAATAAAGAACAAAGAGAGCTGCGAGCATACAGCATGCTGGAAGATGCCTTCGGAACACTTTGGTTTGGCACGTGGATAAACGGATTGATTGCTGTCGATAAACAAGAAGGAGTCATCAAGGGAAGATATTTGAACACGCCGGGCATAGACCGTATTCAGCACATCCATCAGATTACGGAATATGATCCCGGAACCCTGCTGATTGGTTCTAACGACGGGTTAACCTCCTTCAAACTATCGCCGGTAGCCGGCAACAGAATGGATCAACACTTTCGTGAGCCCAAGCTATCCAACCGGTTTGTCTACCCTATCTATAAAGATGTGGAAGGCGGGCTCTGGATCGGAACATACTATGGAGGTATAAACTATGCATCACCAAACAGGAATTATTTTACCGGATTCTCGCACATCAAACACGAGAACTCCATCACCGGAAATGTGGTAAGCTGTTTCTGTGAAGATGAAAAGGGCAATCTATGGGTAGGCACGGAGGATGGAGGACTGAACGAGCTGAACATCAAAAATGGAAATTTCATCTCCTACAATCATTTGGAAAATCAGAACAACTTCTCTTCAAACAATATACATGCACTCTGCAATATTCGCAACAAACTGTGGATAGGAACCTATTCAGGTGGATTATACGTAATGGATCTCTTCTCGAAGAATATTAAGCACTATTATTCTGATAATGCAAATGCAAAGACACTGGATGCAAACAACATCTACTCCATTTATAATGATTCGGATAATAACATCTGGATAGGGACCACGTCAGGTATTAATCTGTATAATTCACAGACAGATGACTTCACCCGTGTACGAAACCTGAATGAATTTGTAATGGATATAACAGAACTTGGGGAGCATATCTGGTTTGCAACCATTAACAGGGGATTACAACGATATGACAAAAAAACAAAGGAATGGAAGGGATACACGTTCGATCCTGCCGACAAGAACTCATTGATCAGCAACGATGTGATTACGCTTTGCGTGGACGAACGGCAACAACTCTGGATCGGCACTAATCAGGGGGTATGTCGATATAATGCGGAAGAGGACAATTTTATTGATGAAGGTATGGAATTTCAAAGCAACTATATCTGTAAGATATTTGCCGAAAATGACAATCTGTGGATAAGTACGCTAAAGGGGCTTATCTGCTATGATACCTCCTCGCATCAGTTCAGGCAATTTACGCAAAGTGATGGTTTATTGAGCGATCTGTTTACACCTAATTCAGGATTCAAATCATCTGACGGAAAAATTTATCTTGGCACCCCTTACGGGTTTAATGTATTTCACCCCAGGCAGCTGATTAGAAACGAATACAATCCGCCCATTGAAGTTACTGATTTTCAACTATTCAATAAAGTAGCGAATATGGATAACTTTGTCATAAGTGACAAACAATACCGGCCCGCACTTACTCTTGCTCACAACAATAATTCTTTCAGTTTTGAATTTACGGCTCTCAGTTTTTTTGCACCCGAAAAAAACAGGTATTCATTTATGCTGGAAGGATTTGACAAAGAGTGGAACGATGCAGGCAATAACAGACGGGCGACCTACACAAATATTCCGCCCGGTGACTACCTGTTCAGAGTGAAGGCATCGAACAACGATGGTGTGTGGAGCGACAAAGATTACATTCTGAGAGTTGTTATTAAACCTCCTTTATGGTGGAACGTATGGTCTATCACTTTATACGTTTTATTAATTATTTCAGGTATTATCTATCTATTCTATTGGCTGCGAGAAAAGGACAGAAGAAAAAACGAAGAAGAGATCGTTAAGATCAAAAATGAAAGGGAAAAAGAGATATATAAATCACAAATAGAATTTTTCACAAATGTGTCCCATGAAATAAGGACCCCGCTGAGTCTTATCATTGCCCCTCTTGAACAGGTGATTGAAAATTCTAATAATATGCCTGATTCCACCAAGGATAATTTAAACATCATGAGATGCAACAGTATGCGGTTATTAACACTGGTTAATCAATTGCTCGATTTCTCGAAAGTTGAAAAAGGAGGCGTTCAGGTTACGCTGTCAAACCAAAATATTCATTCCATACTAACATCAGTCTATCAACGGTTTGAACCACTTATTGAACAAAATAATATTACATTTGAATACCTCAGCGATGACCTGAGCCTTGAAACGATGACCGATCAGGAGAACCTGACAAAAGCAGTCAGCAACCTGTTAAGCAACGCCTCGAAGTATACGACCGACTATATCGCTTTGATTCTTCGAGCAAATTTTTCCACACAATATTATCAAATAACGGTAAAGGATAATGGACCCGGACTACCTGAACCTGAAATGGAAAATATCTTCAACCCTTTTTATCAGATTGCAGGACAACACAAATCGGGAACCGGACTGGGCCTTTTTCTGGTGAAATCAATTGTATGGGCACTAGAGGGAAAAATTGAAATTAACAACGAACCTGGCTGCGGCCTTTCCATTTCACTGATACTACCTAAAAAGGCTGTTTCTGTTTCATCGGAAATTCAACAGGAAAAGACGTTGCAAACCAGGTTGATAAATGTCACATCAGCAGAGTGTGCTCAGCCTATACCCTGCTGTGTCGACTCGGATGAGGACGAAAAACAGACAATTCTGCTTGTAGAGGACGATTCTGATATGCTGTCATTTATTCGCAAACAATTAAAGGATGATTATATTATTTATACTGCTCAGGATGGAGAGGAGGGGCTGAAAATATTAAAAAAACAGGAAGTTGATCTGATTATCACTGATTTGATGATGCCAAAAATGGATGGAATTTCTTTCTGCAAAGTGGTAAAAAACAATTTTATGTGGAACCATATACCGGTGATCATGCTAACTGCCAAAACAAGTGTGGTAAGTAAAGTCGAAGCATTTGACATGGGGGCCGACGCTTATCTCGAAAAACCTTTTAACATATCCTATCTGGTGACACGTGTTCGCAATCTGCTTGAGTCACGCAAATTATTGTTTCAGAAATTCACGCAAACACCTTATGCATCACTAAAGAGTATGGCAGGGAATGAAGCAGATGAAGAGTTTCTAATGAAGCTCAATGGTGTAATAGAAAGCAATTTAGAAAACTCTGACTTCTCCATTAATGATCTGGCCACCGAGATGGGCATAAGCAGTTCGGGCTTATTTTCAAAAATAAAGAAAATTTCAGGCGTGACACCGAATAAGCTAATTCAGTCTATGAGGCTGAAAAAAGCAGCAGAACTGCTGGGCGAAGGTAAGTACAGGGTGAATGAAGTGTGTTACATTGTGGGATTCAATAATCCATCTTATTTTGCAAAATGCTTTCAGAAACAGTTCGGGAAACTGCCAAAATATTTTGGCACCGAACTGGAAGATATCTCTTAATATCATCCGCCGATATTCACATTAAACCCATTCTGTTTAAAAAGATCACAAATGCGTCCGACTCTGTCTTCGGATGGCTTTTGCATGCCATTTTCAAGATACCTTTTTCCTAATTTCTCAAACTTTTTTACAGCGATATTGTGATAGGGCAACAATCCCACTACTGTCGGCCTGTTTTTCAACCCATCCAGAAAAAAGAGTGTTTCCCGGATATTATTATCGTCGCAGTTCACTCCTTCTATCAAAGGAATTCTTATTTGGTATTCTTTATCATGATCTGATATCAGTCGGAGATTTTTCAAGATCAAATCGTTGTTTACTCCGGTCCAATAACGATGTTTCTCACTGTTCATGTGTTTCAAATCATAAAGGAAAAGATCGGCATAATGCAAGATCTCTTCCATGATGGTGCATTGAACATATCCAGACGTATCCACCGCACGATGTATACCGGATTTACCACAACGAATCAGAAGCTGTTTCAGTTCCTTTTGATGCATGAGCGGCTCACCGCCCGAGAAGGTCACTCCACCGCCTGAGTTGTCCATGATATGAGTCTCTTTCAGTATCGTATCCATTATCTCCTCTTCAGTAAAGCATCGGCCGCTCATTTCAACCGCTTTTGCAGGACATACTTCGACGCACTGTCCGCACAAAACACATGCTGAGAAATCTGTCACGACACCTTCTCCAGCTGATAACGTGAGTGCATGTTCCGGGCACTCAGCAATACAGTTGCCGCAACCTATACATTTGTTTTTATTGTAAAGTTTTTCGGTACGGCAAGAGATACTTTCGGGATTATGACACCAGCGGCATGAGAGCGGGCAACCTTTGAAGAAAACCGTAATTCTCACCCCCGGGCCATCGTTGATGGAGTATCGTTTTATATCAAAGAGAAAAGCCATCAATAATACTTTTAAAATGCGCTGTTTTCTGTCCTGTCAATAATCTCCTGCTTCAAATTTTCGTGAAGATCGTTGAAATAATCGCTGTAACCCGCCACACGAACCAGAAGATCCCTGTAGTCTTCGGGATTTTTACGCGCGGCAAGCAGCGTGGCATTATCCACGATATTGAACTGTACATGATGGCCACCCAGTGCAAAATAGCTACGTATCAAACTACCCAGTTTCGCCACATTTTCATCGCCTCGGAGCAAGCCGGGCAAGAAACGCAGATTAAGCAACGTACCCCCAGATTTAACCTGGTCGAGTTTTCCAAGCGAACGAATTACGGCAGTGGGGCCCTGTGTGTCAGCCCCATGAGATGGAGATGTTCCATCGGAGATGGCTTTTCCTGCTAGTCGCCCGTTCGCAGACGCACCCATTACATTGCCGAAATAGTTATGACAAGTTGTGGAGAGCATATTCAAGTGATATTTACCTCCCTCTTTTCCATTAGGACGCCCATCAATCAGAGCAAACAGGTCATTATACACTCTTACGGCAATATCATCGGCCTTATTGTCATCGTTCCCAAAGAAAGGCGTATAATTCAGGATGCGTTGACGCAACACCTCCTCCCCCTTGAAGTTGTCAGAAATTGCATGCAACATCAGATCCATGGAAACTGATTTGTTTTCATAAACATGTGTCTTTATGGAAGAGAGAGCGTCGGTAATGGTTCCAAGTCCCGTACATTGGATATACGTGGTGTTATAGCGCGGCCCGCCATTGTAGTAGTCACGTCCTTTTTTTATACAGTCGTCTGTGATTACAGAAAGAAAGGTTGCCGGAAAATAGCGGGCATACATTCTGTCGATATAATGATTCACTTTTATCTTCAGGTTGATGATGTATTCCAGCTGTCGGTAAAAAGCTTCGTAAAGCTTATCGTAGGAAGTAAAATGTCGCGGGTCCCCCGTCTCAATACCCACTTTTCTCCCGGTGACAGGATCTATTCCATTGAAGAGCGTTACTTCCAGAATCTTGGGAACATTCAGGTAGCCTGTCAGCAGGTAAGCCTCTTTTCCAAAAGCCCCTACCTCAATACATCCGCTGCAGCCTCCTTCTCTGGCATCCTGAAGGGATTTGCCGGAACGAAGCATTTCCTGGATATACACATCAGGATTAAACAGCGATGGATAGCCGTGTCCCTTTCGAATCACGTTGATGGCTGCGTGCAGAAACCGGTTTGGCGTCACGGAAGATATGTGTACGGAATTCCCCGGTTGCAGAATATGCAACTCCTCAATTACTTCAAGCATTATATAGGAGACTTCGTTGACTCCGTCAGAGCCGTCAGCTCTGACTCCGCCGATATTGATGTTGGTAAAATCATTATAGGTACCGCTTTCGTTCGCAGTAATTCCAACTTTAGGAGGTGCCGGCTGGTTGTTCACCTTTATCCAGAAGCAACAAAGCAGTTCCTTCGCTTCTTCTCTTGTCAATAAACCATTTTTAATATCTGCCTCATAAAATGGAGCCAAATGCTGATCAAAGTGTCCCGGATTAAAGGAATCCCACCCGTTAAGCTCGGTTATCACGGCCAGGTGTACAAACCAGTACATCTGTATGGCTTCCCGAAAATTTCGGGGAGCATGAGCCGGCACCCATCTGCAAACCTCAGCTATCCGAATCAGCTCTTGCACTCTTTCGGGATTTTTCTCTTGCTTTGCCATCTCTTCTGCCTTTTCGGCATGACGTTCACCCAGACGGATAAGCGCGTCGCAAGAGAGACTCATGGCACGCAACTGTTCCTCCTTGTCGGTTGCTTCGGGGTCATTAAAATAATCAAGTTTGCCTATAGACTCCTCGATCTCTTTTTTGAAATCCAACATCCCTTTTTTATAGATTTTACCGTCCAGGCAGGTATGTCCTGGTGCACGCTGCTCCATAAATTCTGTGAAGAGCCCTGACTCATACGCAACCTTCCACTCACCGGGAACACGACTGAAAATCCGGTCACGCTGCGAGCGCCCCGTCCAATATGGAATCACCTCACGCTGGTAAGCTTCAATATCCTCATCACTTATCAGATAACGTTGCTTTTCACGGGTGTTCAACACATTCAGATCCTCTTCAGAATGGCAGGTTAACTCAGGAAATGTATACACTGCCTTGGGCTTTTCTCCCCTTTCACCCACAATTAATTCCTGTTCTCCGATATATATCTGCTTCTTTTCACAAATCTCCATAAAGTTCATTGCACGCATCATCGGAATAGAGTATTTCCCTTCATTCAGTTTATAGAAGGAGGTTTCGATCAGAGCCCGTTCTATGGATAGCGTTGCCGGGGTAGAAACGCTCTCTTCCCTGAGCGCACGTATCCGGTCATTCATACCCGGTCGTGCAGGTTTCTGGTCGGTAACATCGTTTATTGTATTAAATTCTTCGAACATATTTGGAGTTTTTAAAATAGAAAATAAAGAAAGTATCCATAAAAATGGACAGAGAGATAAAGGTTATGACAAAAAGAGAACAGGGGGGAAATCAACACATCCAACAGGAAAACAACCGCTTCCCGTTATTATGATAAAGCGTTACAATATGTTTACCAGTGTACATTTATTTCTTTATTAACAGGACAAATATAATCAATTCGCTTCATCTATTGAAAAGCCTTTAGCCTCTCCTGCTCAACATCCTCGATACTTTTAGCAAGGGGCTTCCCGAGGATCCGATTCCCCGCTTCGGTTATAAGAATATTTTCTTCATTACGGATACCCCCGAAATCGCGGTATCGATTGACTTCGTTGAAGTTAATAAAATCTGAGTTTATTTTATTACTTTCCCAATGGTCTATCAGTTCAGGAATAAAATAAATCCCCGGTTCAATGGTTAGTACAAAACCAGGGTTAAGCACTCTACCCAAACGCAACGATTTTAAACCAAATTGCGTACTTTTCGGAGCATCGTCGTAACCGACAATTTGCTCACCGAGATTTTCCATATCATGCACGTCCAGTCCCATTAAGTGGCCTGTTCCGCAAGGGAAGAAAAGAGCATGAGCCCCATTGGATACTGCTTCTTTCGTATCTCCTTTGGTTAATCCCAGAGTTTTGAGCCCATCAAATATGATCTCCCCAACCTTCAGATGTACATCTTTGAAATTCGCTCCCGGCAAAGAAAGCTCTATTGCTTTATTATGGGCTTCCAGGGTTATCTGGTAAATCTCCTTCTGGCGACTGGTAAACTTCTCGGAAACAGGGAAAGTGCTGCTCATATCCCCGGCATACCCCATCGGGGTTTCGTATCCTGCATCGAGCAAAAAAAGATTTCCTTCTCTGAGGCGATTTCCGTGATAATGGTTGTGCAAAAACTGTCCGTTGATGGTACCGATAATCGGAAAGGATAAATTACCGCCTGCAGCAATTGCCACTTCGTGCACTCTCGCTGTAACTTCCGCCTCGATCATTCCTGCACGGGCATGGTGCATGGCTGCCAGATGCATATCGACCGTTACGTTCACCGCCTTCTCAATCTCGGCAATCTCCTCATCTGATTTTATATTTCGCTGTCTTGCTACGGCAATAATAAACTCCCTGCTGCTCTTCTCGGTTACCTCATTGGGAGTACAGCCCATATATGCGGAAAGCTTAAGGAGATGCTCTCCTCTGTAGGGAGGTAAGTACCGGACATGATGTGGATTGGCACGAGTTATCATCTTTTTGAAGTCAGACAGGCTCCCCGTAAATTGGATCCCTGCTTGTTGCGCCACCTCACTAATTGTGGGTTGAGAACCTGTCCATACGATGGAATCGATGGTTGGATCATCTCCAAAAATATAGTCTTTATCAGCATCGATATCGATCCAGGCAATCAAGTCGGGCTTACTAATACCAAAAAAATAGAGAAAGGTACTATCCTGACGAAAATAGTAGGTATTATCGGCATAATTGATTCCACATTCGCCATTTCCGAGGAACAACAGACTTCCGGTCTGAAATGTTTCTTTCAGTTTTTTTCTTCTTTCTGTATAGATCTCTTTACTAAACACTCTTTAAAAAAAACCGATTCAATTACTCTTTTTAATCCATTTGCGCGCTTCCTCAATTATGGTATCCCGGTTTTTATCCATGTCGCTTTTGAGCATTTCTACCTTGATATCCGGTTCCACACCAAATTCAATGTGTTCTTTTTCGGCATTGAACATGGGGGAAGCCGAGAATCGGATGGACCACCCGTTTGGTAATTCTGACGTGAAAGGCAATCCACTTCCTCCGCCAGTTTTATCGCCGATCACCGTCACATTGGGTGCATATTTCATGATGCTGACAAACTCGTTGGTAGCACTGTAACATCCCCTGTTGGTGATCACAACCACTGGCTTCTGGTAACGTACCCTGTTGGAACTTTCCGCATATTTGGGATAGAGCGGAGAGAAATCATTATGTCCCGGACCAACTTTATGAGAGATATAACCAATATGTTTGCGTTCATTGAAAAAACGGCCGGTAATTCTCTCCACGTTGGTAAGGCTTCCTCCTCCATTGTTTCGTACATCGATAATAATACCATGGCAAAGAGCCATCCTGTTCAATACCTGATCAAGGCTCCCCTCTCCTATATCGTTCGAAAAACTACCATAATAGATATAGCCCACATTATCTTCCAGTATCTTATACCGCATGCCGGCAGCTATGCCGAAATCGGTTCCCAGATAATGTTTCTGGATAGTTGGGTCGAAGTTGGCCGGATAATCGTCCTGCCATTGCCAGTAACGGGTCATGTCATGAGATGCAGCCAGGTTAACATGCCCGTCTTTCAGGTTTGCGAGCATCTCTCCCATAAGTTTAAACAAGGCATCGTTGCTCATATCCGATGTAATACGGGCACTATATTCCTTATAGATTGCATCCCAGTCGATCTCCTTGTATTCAAAGAAACAGTAATTCCGGTCGAGAATGGTCCACAAAGCATCAAAATTTCCTCTGGGGTGGTTGTCGAATTGCATATCCGTTATCTCGCAGCTTTGCAAGAAAAGAAATAGCAACAGAATCAAACCGGATTGTTTCTTCCACATCATACGATCAAAAATAATCATTCCCCGTATTATATCGGGAATATAAGTTAAGAGAGAACGGATAATTCATATTATCCGCAAGGAATCTTATTGACTCTCCTTTCGTGACGCCCACCTTCAAAGGGCGTATTCAGGAAAGTAACCAGTATCTCGTAAATCTCCTCGTCGTTCAGAAAACGACCTGGGAGAGAGAGAATGTTAGCGTTATTATGTGCCCTGGCATAATAAGCTATTTCAGGGGTCCAGCACAAAGCACCGCGCACACCCTGGTGCTTGTTCACGGTCATGTTGATGCCGTTTCCGGAGGCGCAGATAGCGACCCCCGGATAACATTCGCCATTCTCAACAGCCAAGGCAAGAGGATGTGCATAGTCTGGATAATCAGTACTTTCTGAAGAATAGGTGCCAAAATCTTTGTACGGGATACCCTGTTCCTCAAACATTTTAATCAAATGCTGCTTTCTGTCGAAGCCGGCATGGTCTGATCCTATCCCGATAGGCTTTTCTGAATTAGCAAATAACGACATATCAATCGGTTTTAGTGATTACAACATTTTTTTTACCTGTTCATATACATTCCTGCCGGTATATCCCAGTTTTTCATCCAGGATCTGATAGGGCGCTGAAAACCCGAATGAGTTCATTCCCCAGACCGACCCGTCGGCACCCACAAGTCCTTCGAGTGTGACGGGCAGACCGGCGGTCATACCAAATTTCCTTTTCCCTTTCGGCAATACAGACTCCTGATATTCGGCCGGCTGGGAGCGGAATAATCCTTCCGAGGGAACCGAAACGATGCGTACTTTCACCCCGTCGGTCCGAAGTAAATCAGCTCCCTCCACAAGGGTGGCAACTTCTGATCCCGAAGCCAACAATATCACATCGTAGTTCTCTTCATCCTGTACAATATAAGCACCCTTCTTCGCCTGTTGCGCTTCCGCAAAACGGGATTCCCGTGCGGGAAGATCTTTTATGTTTTGACGGGAGAGAATCAACCCGGTTGGCGTTTCTTTGTTTTCAAGTGCCATCTTCCACGCCACGGTGGTTTCGTTGGCATCGGCCGGACGGAGCACGAGCATGGAGTTTTGTCCGTGGTGATTTTGCAATTTCTCCAGCAGGCGGATCTGTGCTTCCTGTTCCACGGGCTGGTGTGTGGGTCCATCTTCACCCACGCGAAATGCATCGTGTGTCCAGATAAAAATAACCGGTGTTTCCATCAATGCTGCCACGCGAATGGAGGGTTTCATGTAGTCGGAGAAGGCGAAAAAGGTACCGCAAGCTGGAATTACACCGCCATGCAGGCTCATTCCGATGCAGAGGCACGACATGGTAAATTCAGAGACTCCCATCTGCAGGAAGGCACCCGAGAAGTCATCCCGTGTAAAAGCTTTGGTGAATTTTAGAAACCCATCTGTCTTATCGGAGTTTGAGAGATCGGCAGAAGCAACCACCATGTTTTCCACCTGCTGTGCCAATACACCCAGCACGGTAGCCGATGCGGCACGGGTGGCATTACCCGGTTTTTGCTGAATGGCAGACCAGTCGATTACCGGTAGTTCACGCGAAAACCATTTACGCTTCTTTTCAGCCAGTTCGGGATTTTGCTTTTCCCATTCCTTCTCTTTAGCCTTTTTGGCCGATGCAATGACTTTCAGCTCCTCGATTCTTTTTTCGTAGAGTTCTTTTGCTTCGGGGAAGATCACAAAGGGATTTTCCGGATCCCCGCCCAGATTTTTGACCGTTTGACCAAAGTCGGCTCCAGCTGCACTCAAAGGCTGTCCGTGAGTAGAAACCTTTTGTTCGAACGAACTGCCGTCGGCTGCTATTGCACCACGTCCCATGATGGTGTTGCCAATAATGAGGGTTGGTTTTTCCTTTTCAGCTTTCGCCTCGGTGAGTGCCTTGCGGATCTCGTCCACGTTATTGCCGTCGATGGTAATCACTTTCCAGTTCCAGGCCTCGTATTTCTTCGCTACATTTTCGCTGGTTACCTCATGGGTGGTGGTGGAAAGCTGAATAGAGTTTGAATCATAAAACATAATCAGATTGCTCAAGCCAAGGTGGCCGGCTATCCGCCCAACACCCTGAGAAATCTCTTCCTGGATACCTCCATCCGAAATAAATGTGTAGATTGTGTGATCCACAACATCTCCCAACCTTGCCTGCAGGAAACGGGCAGCCACAGCTGCTCCGGCTGCAAATGCATGACCTTGGCCCAGTGGTCCGGAAGTGTTCTCGATGCCTCTGCTTAAATCGATTTCCGGATGTCCAGGTGTGGGACTACCCCACTGCCGGAATTTCTTTAATTCATCCAACGAAAATTTACCACTAAGACAAAGGACGGAATAGAGCATGGGCGACATGTGTCCCGGATCAAGAAAAAACCGGTCTCTGGATTCCCATGTAGGATCTTCGGGATCATACTCTAAAAATTCGGAGAACAGGACATTGATAAAATCTGCTCCACCCATGGCGCCACCGGGGTGTCCCGATTTTGCCTCTTCCACCATCGAAGCCGAAAGAATCCGGATATTATCGGCTGCCTTGTTCATGATTGCTTTTTCGTTCATAAATAACATGAAATATGATTATTAGTATGTTGTAAATTGAATTCAGTTGTAAGTTAACGCCGTAAGAACTGAATAACCGCAAAGATAACCATTTTTTGAAACTATCAGCCTTACACGAATGATATGTTTGCTGTTTTTTTTGACAGGATTTTTTCAAATTCCACCATACAATTGCTGTTTCCGAAGAGAAAGAGCAATAAAAGTGCTACTTTTACACTCCGGAAGAATCCAGAAATGGGACACCGGCCGACATGGATTGAATGATTATTTCAAAGGAATCGAAAAAAAAAGACCAGGTGCTCACGAAAGGAAGCAGGATTGAGATACCGTAAGCTGAGAACAGAACACCGAGTGTTGAACACTGATAATTATGAGTTTAAGTAACAACAAAATAAAATACATACGGTCGCTCAAGGAGAAAAAACTCCGAAGCGAACACCACACATTTGTGGCAGAAGGGACAAAGCTTGTATTTGATTTGCTGGAAACATGCCGCTGTCAGCTGGTCGCTGCTTTACCGGAAACACTGGCTGCTCATCCCGATATCAGGGCAGAAGAAATTGTGGTAGCAAGTGCAAGCGAACTGAAGAAGGCAACATTGCTGGCTACCGCCCCTCAGATTATTGCAATTTTTTATCAGCCCGAACAGGATGTGGAGAAGTACCAATTTGGCGAAAAATTAAGTCTTGTACTCGACGGCATTCAGGATCCGGGCAATGTGGGCACCATAATCCGTATTGCCGACTGGTTTGGCATTGATCATGTGGTATGTTCTCCCGATACGGCCGATCTGTTTAACCCCAAAACGGTGCAGGCCACAATGGGAGCTATTGCCCGTATACGGGTCAGCTATACCGATATTGGAGTTTTTTTACGCAAGTATAGCCACCTGCCCATCTATGGAACTTTTTTAGATGGCAAAAACATCTACCACGAGGAGCTGTCGGACTATGGTCTGATTGTCATGGGAAGCGAGGGCAAAGGCATCAGAAAAGAAGCTGCAGAAAGTATCAGCCGGAGACTTTTCATTCCCAACTTTCCTTTAAGCCGCACGACCTCCGAATCATTGAATGTAGCAGCAGCCACGGCCATCGTCTGTTCTGAATTCCGTAGGAGAAAACTTTGAAAATAATTTTCTCCCATAAGGAATGACATCGCGAAAAAAGGCGATGGGTAAGGACAAAAAAAATCACCTATTTTGAAAACAGGTGATCGCCTAAAACAAATCTAAAGAGAATAAAAATCTCATTCAAATGAGATGTGGGTGGAAAACGGGGCTCGAACCCGCGACCTTCGGAACCACAATCCGACGCTCTAACCAACTGAGCTACAACCACCGTATTGTAATCGGGTGCAAAGATAGGAATTTTTTATTACTTCCCATCATAATTAATCCGATTTTTTAAAAAAAATGTTTCCCGGGGCTCCATCTACATAAAAAATAGTATATTTACAAAATAAAACATGTGCCCCGGACATGCTCAAACCAGATTGACTTGCCCGAGGATTTTTCATTATTTTTGAAGTTGTTACGGACAAAAAATATTTCATCGTGTCAAAAAAAATAAAACTATCCATATTGGGGATCTCCTTCAGTCAGGTACAGGCAGGGGCATACGCACTTATATTTGCCGAAGAGGCCGGCATACGCCGTCTTCCAATCGTCATAGGAACTCCCGAGGCTCAATCGATCGCCATCGTCATGGAAGGCATTACCCCTCCCAGGCCTTTATCACACGATCTGATCTGTTCCATCTGGAAAGAACTCAGCATTGAATTGATAGAGGTGTTGATTTATAAATTTGA
Organism: Proteiniphilum sp. UBA1028; assembly: GCF_002316955.1. Lineage (NCBI taxonomy): Bacteria > Pseudomonadati > Bacteroidota > Bacteroidia > Bacteroidales > Dysgonomonadaceae > Proteiniphilum > Proteiniphilum sp. UBA1028. The sequence goes on along the minus strand of NZ_DCEN01000016.1, from coordinate 16,139 downwards.
AGACGGCGCATTTTTTGCGGAACTTAAGTTGCAGCAAAACGGCAAGGAGTATCACATCGACTCCCGCACATCCGATGCGGTGGCTTTGGCAATACGTACGCATTCACCCATCTATACCACGGAGGAGATTATGCAAAAAATGGCCATCGTTTTCGATGAACAATCTCCAGCAAATTCTTCCGAGCAATTTTATCAGGAGGAAGGAGAGCAGGAGGAGGAAGAAGAATTAACGGACCTTAAGCTGGATATCCTCAAGAATCGCCTAAAGGATGCCGTAAATGAGGAGAATTATGAGCTGGCAACCCGTTTACGCGACGAGATCAACCGGAGAGAGAACAAATCGTGAACGAAAGCTATATGCCAGATACGCTCTTTTATTGCCCCGATATCTCTCGGCATCCCCAACTGCCGATACAGGAATCACAACACTGTGTTAAGGTACTCCGAATGCGGGAAGGCGACAAATTGACTGTGACCGACGGACAGGGTTTTTTCTATGAATGCCTGCTTGCGGAAGCGCACCCGAAACATTGTAGTGTACACATTCAGCATCGGATATCGATTGCAAGGAACAGAGATTTCCTGCTTCAGGTAGCTTTTGCTCCTACCAAGCAGATGGAGAGAAACGAATGGTTTGTGGAAAAGGCTGTTGAAATAGGTATTGACCGGTTTATCCCTCTTTTGAGTAATTACTCCGAACGTAGGGATTTGAAAAAAGAACGACTGGAAAAGATTGCCGTTTCGGCCATGAAACAGTCACAACAAGCCTTCCTGCCCGGAATCGAAGAGATGGTTCAGTTTGTAAAATTTGTAACCCGCCCTTTCGAAGGGAGAAAGTTTATCGCTCACTGCTATAATCTGCCCAAAAAGCCACTTGCACAAACATACAGGAAAGGAGAAAATGCACTGATTCTCATCGGACCCGAAGGTGATTTTAGCGAAGAGGAAATCCACAGTGCCATAGCAAACGGTTTTGAGCCCGTAAGCCTCGGTGAGACCAGGCTCCGTACCGAAACAGCCTGTCTTGTGGCCACTCACACAATTCACATCATCAACAACCAAATATAAGTTTTCGCTATGAAAAAAGTACTTTTTTCTATTCCTATCCTGCTGATAATCATCTCCACAGGTTGTAACACCGGCAGAGCGCAAAAAGAGCTGCCCCGCATTGCCATTGCCGGCATTGCTATTGAATCGAGTACCTTCTCTCCTGCGGTATCGCACGAGGATGCCTTCAGAGCGAGAACAGGCGACGAAGTTTTCACCTATTATCCGTTTATGTCACCCGATTCGGGCATCATCAACCGTGCCGTGTGGCTTCCCACCCTACGCGGTCATGCCATGCCGGGAGGCATCGTCACCCGCGAAGCTTATGAGTCACTGGTAACAAAAACTCTGAATATGTTGAGGGAAATATTGCCTCTTGACGGACTCTTCTTCGACATTCATGGTGCGATGAGCGTACAGGGACTGGACGATCCCGAAGGGGACTTCCTCGTACGCATCCGCGAGCTGGTAGGCACCGATGTGTTGATCTCCACATCGATGGACCTGCACGGCAATGTATCACCGCGCCTGGCGCAAAACACCGATATGATTACCTGTTACCGGCTTGCACCACACGAGGATGCAATCGAATCCAAAAAACGCGCGGTCACAAATTTGCTGAGCCGACTGGAAACAGGCAAGGGAAAACCGTCTTATAAAATCTGGATCCCTGTTCCCGTTCTTCTTCCCGGGGAAAAGACAAGTACCCGTATTGAACCGGGAAAAAGCCTCTACGCCGCCATTCCAGGCATGCTGGACGATGATAATGTAATCGATGCAGCCATCTGGATGTCTTATCCCTGGGCCGATGAACCGCGCAACCACGGTGTGGTGATGGCTTATGGCGACGACAAAGAGGCTGTCGCCAAAGCAGCCGAGAAACTGGCCCGCCATTTCTGGGATGTACGAAAAGAATTTGACTTCGTGGCACCGACCACTTATCTTGACGAAGCACTAAAAAAAGCGTTAGCCAGCGACAAAAAACCGTTTATCATCAGCGACATGGGCGACAATCCTACTGCCGGCGGTGCGGGCGATGTGACCTGGACGCTGCACGAGCTCTTCAAAGATACGGCCTTGCAGAGCAGCGGTAAAACGCTGATCTATGCCTCCATTCCGGGAACAGAATTTGTAAAAAAAGCAGTTGAGGCAGGTGTGGGTGGAGAAGTAGATGCCACCGCCGGAGCTGAAGTAGACAGTCGTTTTGCACCTCCTATCCGCCTAAAGGGTGTGGTCACAGCCATCAAGGAGGATACGGCCAACACAGAAGTGGTGGTGAAAAGCGGTAATATCTACACCATCGTCACGGAAAAACGGAATGCCTACCACTATGAGAAACAGTTCATTGACCTGGGACTCAAACCCCGTGAGGCAGATATCCTTGTGGTGAAAATCGGATACCTGGTGCCTGAGCTGTATGATATGCGGGGCGACTGGCTTATGGCGCTCACACCGGGTGGTGTGGACCAGGATTTACTACGGTTGCCTTACAAGCGAATCAACCGCCCCATGTATCCTCTCGACCCTGGCATGAGGGATCCCGACTTAAGCGCACAGTTTATCCCTCTGTCTGACGAGATCATGTATTAATCACTTCCGATAAATGAATAATCTTTTATCATTGAATGATTCGGGAAAAAACCAAGATATGACAAAAAAAGAGCGTTACAAAAATGTGATCGGTTGGTTTGAAGCCAATGCGGAATCGGCCGAAACAGAGTTGCATTACGCAAATAACTTCCAATTGCTGGTCGCGGTGATTTTATCTGCTCAATGCACGGATAAGCGGGTAAACATGATTACCCCTGCATTGTTTGAAGCTTTTCCCACGCCGGAGGTAATGGCCGCTGCTTCTCCCGACAACCTGTTTGAGTATATCCGCTCCTGCTCCTACCCCAATAATAAGGCAAAAAACCTGACCGGAATGGCCAGGAAACTGGTTTCCGATTTTGAAGGGGAAGTGCCTACCGATATAGACTCGTTGCTTACCATACCCGGAGTAGGCCGCAAAACGGCCAACGTAATCCTTGCCGTTGCTTTCAACAAACCCGCCATGCCGGTCGATACCCATGTGTTTCGGGTGGCTAATCGAATCGGCCTGACGGATAACTCCAAATCACCTCTCGAGACCGAACGCGAGCTGGTAAAATATATTCCGGAAGAGTTGCTTTCAACAGCACATCACTGGCTCATTCTTCATGGGCGGTACATCTGTGTTGCCCGAAAGCCAAAATGCGGGATCTGCGGACTCAGGGAGTGGTGCCGATATTATCAAAAAAACGGTGCCGCGCTATAACATTCAGTTCCTCTATAATAATGCGCCTTAAATATGTCCGCTTTTATGCCCCCATTTGCGAGAATACCAGGTTGTAGAAAAACAAGAGGATGCATAGCCCTGTAGGTGTGATGCATCCTCTTGTTAAGATCGCAGAATGACCGTTAGTCATCCTGTGGAAATGCTTTTTGCTTATTCAGCACCAGGTATACGATGGGTAGGATACCCACGGTATTAAAGATTGCCAGGCAGATAAACCAGGCCAGTTGATTGTTCCGGGCCGATTTCCAGAGTGCAATCAGTTTCATAACCGAATCAAACAAAACCAGGATGACACCCAGTATAATCAGCCAGAGAGGCAGATTGGACAAGCTTTCCATACTCCGTAATCGTATAGAATGATTATTTTTTTACCGAAAACTTATAAATACAGCGGCTGGTATATTTCTCTCCCGGCTTCAGGTAAGGTGAGGGCCAATCGGCTTTGTTGGGCGAATCGGGGAACTTCTGTGTCTCCAGGCAGATAGCATTCCTTTTGGCATACAGGGCGCCATTTTTACCGGTCACGGTACCATCGAGGAAGTTACCGGTATAGACCTGCACCCCCGGTTCATCGGTATAGACATCGAGCTGAATGCCGGTCTCGGGTGAGTACACTGTGGCAGCCACCTGATTCACATCGCCTTTCGTGTTCAACACCCAGTTATGGTCATATCCGTCGCCATTCTTTAATTGTACATAATCGTAGTTATCGATCCGTTCACCAATAACGGTAGGAGTTCTGAAATCCATGGGTGTTCCCTCCACCGGGCTTATTTCTCCTGTGGTCATAAAGGTATTATCCACTGGAGTGAATGCATCAGCATGGATGGTGAGCGAATCGTCTAGAATAGTTTTGTTACCGTCGCCGTTCAGGTTGAAATAGGAGTGATTGGTAAGGTTCACCACAGTCTCCTTGTCGGTAGTAGCCTCATACTGCAGGTCGATGGCATTGTCATCGGTAAGAGTCATGGTCACTTTCACATCAAGATTTCCGGGGAAACCGGCTTCGCCGTCTGCAGACAGGTATGAAAACACCACAGTCTGTCCATCGGGTTGTTCGACCTGAAACACCTTCTTGTGAAATCCTTCCGGCCCGCCGTGGAGCGTATGTCCGAAGTTGTTCTGTGGCAACTGATACTCTACTCCCGCCACCGTGATCTTGCCGTTTGCAATTCGATTGCCGTAACGGCCAATGGTGGCTCCGAAATTATTATCAATATTGACATAATCATCGATGTTGTCGAATCCAAGGACCACATCCTTCAAGTTACCCTCTCTGTCGGGCACCATTACGGAGACTATGCGTCCGCCATAGTTCGTCAGGGTTACCTCAACGCCATTTGCGTTTGTTAGTACATACAGATTGGTGGAATCTCCGTTTACCACTGACTGGAAATTGCTTTTTTTCAGTCCCGAGAGGGTTGCCTGCTCTGCGGGGGTCTCTTTTTGCTTGCTGGTACATCCAACTACGGCAATTAATGCCAATAGCCAGATCATTCGATTAAGTCTCATCATTTTTTCATTTATATTAATTTAATTTCTCCGGATCTTCATCCACTCACAAATTTACATGATTTTTTTTAAAAAACACACAAACAGTTAAAAACAACCATCTGCGGCCTTGATGATTGTGGGATCTGGCAAACCGTAGTCGACAACAGGATTAATATAGGTATCCCCCTTATCAACAAGCTTCTCTGTCGGGATCTCCCGTGCTTTGCAAGACAGGAAGAATACGGCTATGAATATTAACGGCAAAAAATGAATGTATTTAGCTATGAAGGAGAAAGAGCTAATCGTTTAACAGATTGCAAATTTCCCGGTTTACTTTTTTCACCCGTGCCTCGTCCACCTTCACCATTTTCCTGTCGTACGTCATCAACCCGTTCACCTCCACCTCAACATCGGTGGTCTGGGTATAGACAGCAGCAGACAAACCAGCACTGATCAGCTGCTTGAGCTGTTCAGCATACTTCATATATTCGTCGGTCACCTCTTTTTCACTGTTGAACTGAACGTATCCCCAGTTACGGTTGGGTTCCCAGAGATGCTCCTTGTTGGCCCATCCTATTCCTCCATACTCACCCAGTACGGTTGCTCGCTGTGCATCGTAAAGATACATCCGAGGGGTCGGATAATTATGTAAGTCGAGCATATCGCCAATTGTGTAATGGTTACCTCCGCTCGCTGGATTCACGAGGCGGGAAGGATCATATTTTTTTGTCCATTTGGTAATCTCTTCTGTTTTGAATTGTCCCCACGCCTCGTTAAAAGGCACCCACACTCCGACAGAAGGATAAGAGTAAAGATAGTCGATAATCTCTTTCCATTCTTTCCGAAAATTGTCTTCCGACTCGGCTGAACGTATGCGTTCCGTACCGGTGAAATACTGATGCATTTGCCATTCCGGACCCCTATCACCATTGGGCATATCCTGCCAAACGATAATGCCATGACGGTCACAATGGGTGTACCAGCGTGCCGGCTCCACTTTCACGTGTTTGCGAATCATATTGAAACCAAAGTCTCTGGTTTTAATGATATCGTACTCCAACGCTTCGTCTGTGGGAGCAGTATAGAGCCCGTCGGGCCACCATCCTTGGTCGAGCGGTCCGAAATGAAACAGGTTTTTGTTGTTAAGTTGCAATCTTACGATTCCCTTGTCATCCCTTTTCGTAGAATATTTACGCATGGCGGCATAGCTTTTCACCTTGTCGAGTTGTTTTAAACCATCAAAAAGCGTAATTTCCAAATCATAAAGAAAAGGATCGCCGGGCGACCACAACCTGGCATTTTGGGGCATGCTTACCTCAACGGGAAGATTATTGATAGATTGGCCGATAGCCACCTCACGGGCACCTTCCATCACCTTTACCTCCACTCTGTTCGCCACTGACCCCAAACTTGCTGCAACTTCAATAGTGAGGATGTTCACGTCGATGTCGGGTGTAATTTTTACATTCTTGATATAATTTCGGGGTACTGGTTCGAGCCATACAGTCTGCCAGATGCCAGTCACCGGAGTGTACCAGATGCCTTCGGGTTTGTTCACCTGTTTTCCTCGGGGCTGATGCCCCTGATCCGAGGGGTCCCATACTTTTACGACGAGGAAATTTTTTCCACTGGTCAGGGATGGTGTGATGTCAAACGAAAACGGGGTATAACCACCAGTGTGCTGTCCTACTTTTACACCGTTGACCCACACATCGGCTTTCCAGTCCACGGCACCGAAATGAAGCAATACATTGTTATTTTTCCATCTGGAAGGTACCGTGAATTCCCGGCAATACCACAGCTCGTTGTCCTTTCCTACTCTTTTCTGCACGCCCGAAAGGCTTGATTCTACAGCAAAAGGGACCAGGATCTCCCCGTCGAAACTGGCAGGCTTTTGTTTTCCAACAGGTACAATTGCATAGTTCCACAGTCCGTTCAGATTTTGCCATTCGGTCCGTTCCATAATAGGTCTCGGATATTCGGGGAGCACATTATTCACATCGATCTCCGATGCCCACCTGGTTTTAATTTTATCTCCCGCTGGCCGCCACTGGGCAAATAGAGAGCTTGTTGCTAACAAAAAGAAGGATACAATCAGATTTGTTCTCATACAATTAATTGATTTTTACATTTGGGTGTTATATCCGTAAATCTCATTTTTGATGCTATTCGAATGGTTGGCTTTCATTTAGTAGTAGAAAATTCCATAGATCGTCAGATTTCATAAACATCTCAAACATTTTAATACACCACTAAAATAATGAATATTAACAACATGTGAAAACATTTTGTTAATAAAAACTACTATGATGAGCACAAAAAAGCGACCGGATCTATCCGGTCGCCAGACTATTATCTAGTGCATCAATACATCATTATAACTCCGTATCAATGACTCCGATCTTTTTCACGATCAGCTGCAGCTCCGATTTAATTTTTTCCATCTTCTGGTTCATATCATCCAGAAGATAATTTCCTTTTTTGGAAGAAACCGAAAGAAATCCAATATTATTTTCGTAGGTCTGCAGTTCGCCTTTCATCCGTTCGTACTGGCGCATCAACTTCTCTCGTTCACGCAGCATTTGGTTTTTGGCATTACTGGATTTGGCCATATCGGAGAGGTTGGTTTTAAAGCTTTCAAGCTTCCGGTCAGCCTTATCAATATTCAACCGATCGAACTGTGCCTCCGTAGCCTCATAAAAGTCACGATATACCCGATCCTTTAATTTATAAGGTACGTGACCGATGGCATACCACTCGTCCATTAGTGCATGTAACTGAGACAAAGCCTCGTCAGTCTCCAGAGAGGTATCCAGCTTTGTGATTCGTTCGACCACTGCCTTCTTGGCTTCCAGGTTTTTGGCCTCCTCGTCGTATTGTGATGAAGTATGGATCTTTTTCTGCTCAAAGAAATAATCACACGCAGTAATAAATCGTTTCCAGATGCTGTCCACATACTTATGAGGTACTACACCGATGCTCTTCCACGCTTTCTGGATGTCGATCATCTCCTGGGTTGTTTTTTTCCAGTCGTGGCTCTCTTTCATTGCCTCGGCACGTTCACACAGTTCGATCTTTTTTCTGAGGTTCTCTTCCATCTCACCGCGAAGAGATTTATAGAAATCGTTCTTGGTTTTGAAAAAAAGATCGCAGGCAGCGCGATAGCGTTTATAAATCTTCGTGTTCCATTTTCTCGGAACATAGCCTATCTGGCGCCATTGCGACTGAATATCGAGCACTTCCTTCACTTTGTTGTTCCACTCCCTCACGGTTGTGAGCCTGCTGTAGTCGATTGCCTCAAGCTTCTCGCAGAGTGCTGTCTTCAATTCAAGATTTTCGTCCTCCTTGCCTCTTAACTCCTCGAAATGAGCCTGATACTTTTTGTTGATATTAGTAGAAGCTTCTTTAAACCTATTCCATATCTCTTCTCTATCCTTCCTGGAAACAGGTCCTATTTCCCTCCATTCCTGATGCAGGTTCTGCAGCTGATGAAATGCAGAGATCACATCCGTTTCTTCATCGAGTCTTTCCGCTGCTTCGCACAGATCAGTCTTCAGTTCCAGATTTTTCTTAAAATCATATTCTCTGAACTCGTTGTTGATACGTACCAGATCATAGAACTTCTCCACGTAGCGCTGGTACGATTTCCACAACTCATTCACTTTTGCCTGTGGAACCTGCTTGATTTCGTTCCACTCTTGCTGAAGTGATTTGAATTCCTGATAGGATTTATTGAAATCTTCCTGTCCTTGCGTTTCTGTCAGGAGTTTTATCTGTTCGATGATTGCCAGCTTCCGGGCCACGTTTTTCTCTTTCTCTGCCTCTTCCCTTGCAGCAATAACTGAGCGTTTTTCCTTGATTTTCTGAAGCAGCTCTTTGCCTTCGGTGAAGAGCGCCGGTTCGTTGGAAATGAAATCAATTTCTTCACCTCCGTTTGCCAGAAAAGCCTGCTTTTGCCCTTCCGTTTCGTTCCGCAACGATCGGTAAAATTGATTTTTATATTCATCAACATCTTTCCGCTTCGGGTTATCCGACTGTAACAAATTGCGGAGATGCTGTACAATCTCTTCTATGGGGAGCAACGAGACGCTGGACTCGTCCAGGGAAGCATCGGCCTCCGGATCATGTTCTTCTTCATCATCGGTTTCTTCCTCATCGGCTTCTTCCTCCTCACGGGCATCTTCAAGCTCATAATCAATAGATACAGGTTCCTCTGTATCTACATCCTTTTCCTTCTGAGCGACCTTATCATCGACTACGGGATTAACAGATGCGACCTCACTCACCGGTTCTTCCTCAGGGACAACATCATCCGGAACAGAACCGGTCTCATTCTCTTCCGCCGCAACTGCAACACCCGGTTCCGGTACTGGCTCCTCGTTGGGAACATCAAGCGGTAGCGAATTATCTACCGGCGATGGTATCTCCTTCGTTGCGTCTTGCAGTTCTTTTGTTGTTTGTTCGTCGTTAACGGGTAGTTTTTCGTTTTCAGGATTGTTTTTCGTATTCATCAGTAGTCCCCTTCGTTTATCCCAGTCTGACGACCGGGGTGTTGCCATTCATTTTTTATTTTTTTAAAACACGATAGCAGTTTTTATCACCCTCCTATCCTGCCAAAAGTTATACAAATTAACGCAATATTTTTGGTATTTCATCGGTTTTTGCTATTTATTTCGCAATATGCAAAATAAAAAAATATTTTTCACGGAAGCGTTGGGCTATCTCTGAAATTATTTATTTCAGTTAAAATTGCACACTTTTTTGCGTTTGCCGACAACGATTGTCCGAAATTTATTTTTCCCGAAAGAAGATATTAATGGGAGTGCCCGAAAAATTCCAATTCTCACGCATTCTGTTTTCGATAAACCGTTTGTAGGGTTCTTTGATCCATTGGGGAAGATTGCAAAAGAAAGCAAAGGAAGGAATCTGAGTATTTGGCAACTGAGTGATATACTTCACCTTTATATACTTCCCTTTGTTGGCAGGTGGGGGCGTTTTTTCGATAATGGGCAACATGATCTCGTTGAGCTTGCTGGTGGATACCTTCCGCTTCCGGTTCGTATAAACCTCCTTAGCTACATCCATTACTTTGAGGATGCGTTGTTTGGTTAGCGCCGACCCGAAGATAATCGGGAAATCGGTAAAGGGAGCCAAGCGCTGACGGATGGCATTCTCGAATGTTTTGATCACCACATTGTTTTTTTCTTCCACCGTATCCCACTTATTCACAAAAACGACCAATCCTTTACGATTTTTCTGGATGAGTGAGAAAATATTCAGGTCCTGGCTCTCAATACCCCGGGTAGCATCAAGCATCAGGATACAGACATCGGCATTTTCGATGACTCTAATAGAACGAATAACCGAGAAATACTCCAGATCTTCCGTCACTTTTCCTTTTTTACGGATGCCGGCAGTATCGATCAGGTAGAAATCCATGCCGAACTTATTATAACGCATGTAAATGGAGTCGCGTGTCGTACCGGCAATGTCGGTAACGATGCTTCTCTCCTCTCCGATTAATGCATTGATGATGGATGATTTACCGGCATTGGGACGTCCCACGACCGCAAACCGGGGAATATCCTCCAGAATCTCCTCTTCATTGTCTCTGGTAAAAAGAGTAATGATGTGATCCAACAGGTCACCTGTTCCTGAACCATTGATAGCCGACACACTGTATGGATCACCAAGTCCAAAGGAATAAAATTCAGCAGCCTGATGTCCTATATCGAAATTATCCGACTTATTGGCCACCACGACCACCGGCTTGCCAGACCTGCGCAACATCTGTGCCACACCTGCATCCAGATCGGTCCGCCCGTTCATCACATCAACCACAAAAAGAATCACATCGGCTTCATCAATGGCAATACGTACCTGTTTGTTGATCTCATCCTCCATGACATCATCCGAATTTACTACCCAACCGCCGGTATCTACCAGGGAAAACTCCTGTCCATTCCAGCTCACCTTCCCGTACTGGCGGTCGCGAGTAGTACCCGATACTTCCGTCACAATGGCCTGTCGAGTCTGAGTCAGGCGGTTAAACAGGGTGGATTTCCCCACATTGGGGCGTCCCACGATTGCTACTAAATTTTGCATATTCTTTTTGATTTGCTGATTTATTGTTTTACTGAATATCGGATCATTGAATTAACGGATCTCCCATTTTGGAATTACCGAATCATCGAATCACTGAATCAATCCAGTTTATACCCGAATGTTTTCAGCATATTGTCTCTGTTGCGCCAGTCTTTTTCGACCTTCACATAGAGTTGTAAAAAGATCTTTTTTTCAAAAAACCGTTCAATATCTTTGCGCGCCATTGTTCCCAGTTTCTTAAGGGCTTCCCCTTTGTGGCCGATCACAATTCCTTTCTGGGTATCTCTTTCCACCAAAATAATTGCTCTTATTCTGATGATCTCTTTTTCTTCTTTAAACTCTTCCACACCTACCTCTATGGAGTAAGGAACCTCTTTCTGATAAAGCAGGAGCGCCTTCTCCCGGATAATCTCTGCCACAAAAAAACGGGCAGGCTTATCGGTTAGAGCATCTTTTTCAAAATAGGGAGGCGATTCCGGCAAAAGTTCCAACACTCGTTTCTGCACTGTATCTACCCCAAAATTATTCAATGCAGAAATCGGGTAAATCTCTGCTTTGGGCAACAGCTGCTGCCATTGTGATACCAATGTCTCCAGTCCGGTTTGATTGGTCTGGTCAATTTTATTAATCAACAACAGCACCGGAAGTTCAAGTTGCCGCACTTTAGCAAGGAAATCATCGTTTTTATCGATCTTCTCCACCACGTCGGTTACATAAAGCAGCACATCGGCATCCTGTAATGCCGAAAGGGAGAAATTAAGCATCTGCTCCTGCAGCTTATAATTGGGTTGCAGCACTCCCGGCGTATCAGAGTATACGACCTGGTATGCAGGCGTATTGACGATTCCGATTATGCGGTGTCGCGTTGTCTGCGCCTTGGCCGTGATAATGGACAGTTTCTCGCCCACCAGCCGGTTCATCAACGTAGATTTCCCCACATTGGGATTGCCCACGATATTTACGAAGCCCGAACGATGATCTTGCTGCATATATTGGATTCGGTGTTCTATTGTCAGTTTTCGTTTGTCAACATTCGCCGCTCAGCGATGCTGTGTTTCCTCATAATCATATCCCCATTTCAGGTAGACACTTCCCCATGAAAAGCCGGCACCAAAAGCAGTAAGAATCACGTTATCTCCTTTGCGCAGTTTGGATTCCCACTCCCACAGACAAAGAGGGATGGTTCCGGCGCTGGTGTTGCCGTATCGTTCAATGTTGACCATTACCTTCTCACGAGGCAGTCCGGTTCGTTCCACTGCAGCATCTATGATCCGCATGTTCGCCTGATGGGGGACCAACCAGTCTACATCGTCGACTGTCAGGTTGTTCCTTTTCATGATAGATTCAGAAACCTCCGACATGCGGGATACAGCATATTTAAACACAATTTTTCCGTCCTGGTGGACAGTATGCTCTGCGTTATCCACTGTCTCGTGTGAAGCAGGATATTTACTCCCCCCCGCTTTCAGTTGCAAAGGTTTGTAACCGACTCCGTCAGAATGAAGCTCTGCATCGATAATACCGATATTCTCTTCGGTAGGTTCAATGAGAACTGCTCCAGCTGCATCGCCGAAGAGCGGGCAGGTGGTCCGGTCTTTATAATTGGTGATGGACGACATTTTGTCTCCCGCCAATAGAATTATCTTTTTGTATTTCCCGGTCTTTATCAACCCGTTACATATCTCCAAACCATATACAAAGCCAGAACAAGCCACTTCCATATCAAAACAGAAAGCGTTTTTTATCCCGGTATTTTCTGCAACAATAGATGCAGCCGATGGAAAGAGGTGGTCTGGAGTGGATGTTGCAAATATAACCGCATCGATTTCGGCAGGCGAAGTTTTGGTTTTCTTCAGTAACTGGGTCACGGCTTGCGTACCAAGGACCGAAATACCCTGTTGATCACCTTTTAAAATACGTCTTTCCTTTATTCCTACCCGGGTCATGATCCACTCATCTGAAGTATCCACCATGGTAGAGAGTTCCTCATTGGTAAGAATATAATCCGGTACACTTGCAGTAATCCCGGTGATCACGGCGTTCAGTTGTTTCATCGTCGTTAATGATATGAATGTGAGAAAAAAACCCTGAAACACGATCATGTCATTTCAGGGTCTTTTATTTTATAAACCAAAGGGAAGGTCTAAGCCGTAACCTCTTTTTCAATAGCCAATTTCCCTCTGTAATACCCGCATTCGCCGCACACGGTATGATAAATATGCCAAGCACCGCAGTTCGGGCAAATTGCCATTGTGGGCAGTTTAGCATGGTCATGCGACCTTCTTTTTCCTTGTCTTGCAGAAGACTGTCTTCTTTTTGGATGTGCCATTTGTATGTGTAATTTTTACTGTTTATATTTCAATTATCGTCGATATTCAATCCTTTCAGGGCATCCCATCGGGGATCGGTAACCTGCGCATCGTCTTCGTTGGTGAATTCATCGTCATCAGGTGCATCCTCGTCGCTCATGTCGTCGTCATCGTCATTTACTGCACGGTGCTTGCGCAGTTTTGAGGAAACCAACCTGTTGCATTCGCCAGACGGATGAACATGTTTAATGGGAATAGCCAGTGCAATGAATTCGTACAGAAACCACGCGATGTTTATTTCGCCCTCTTCCTCCGGGATGATCACGATCTCGTCGCTCTCTTCGGAATATTCTTTTCCAAACTTCACAATGAGCCTATTTTTGGTATCCACCTCCTGATCCACATCATCTAAACAGCGTGTGCAGGGTACCTGCACCACCCCGTTAATATCGAAATTAATTTCGAAGGTCGATGACGTTCTCCTCACAGTGGCTGTCACCTTCACATTACCTTTCTTTACTTCGTCGCCGTCTATAGCCTCGAAGAATTTCCTATCCAGCTCATACTCATAGGTATGTAGTCCGGCAGAAAGGTTTTTTAGGGAAATATTGTACAAACTGAACTTTGCCACGTTTTCTCCTCAAAATAAAGCGGTGCAAAGATAGTAAATTTTTCTTTACCCCGACGTTTTTACTATATTAATTTGTCAGTGATCGGTTTTCAGTGATCAGCAAACCATTTTCAGCGGCCGGCTGTCCGCAATACAATTTGCTGCATTTCATCGAAATGCTCTTCCAGGCTTTGCAACAGTTTAAACTGAGCACGCGTTCGCACAAGGTTATGATCCGGATACGCAATTTTATAATACGTATCGCCATCGATATAATCTGTAAAAAAGCGTACCGTTTGCATATAGGTCAGCAGCTTCGCTCCGAAGGCCAAATTTTCTATTTCCACTTCCGTCAGAAACGAGGCTGCATTTTTCAGATACCCCTTTGCATATCCTTCAAAGATAGCCAGGTCTACCGACACATTGTCCAGATTTTTATCATCTTCGGCTCCCGTATTTGC
>NZ_DCEN01000016.1:0-1586 GCF_002316955.1 Proteiniphilum sp. UBA1028 | reverse complement strand
ACCACGCAAAGCACCTGATCCTGTGCATCGAAAAGGATGTTGTTCACTTTCGTATCACAATGGTTTGTACGCTTCGGAAGTTTTCCTTCCCTGTGTAATTGTTCTGCCTTACACATCTTCTTGGCACGGGCTTCTATCTCTTTAACAAGGTCAGCCACTTCGCTATCACTTAACCTCCCCGCTTTGTTTGCCTTTACCGACGCGCGGAATGTTTCGAGACGTGATTCCATATTGTGAAAGCCGGGGATGGTTTCAAAAAGAGGTTCACCCGGCAAATCGGACAACATCTTTTGAAAATCGCCAAAAGCCATTCCTGCACGATAGGCCAGCTCCGGATTGATCTCGTCGTAGCTTTTACTTTCTTTGATAAAGTCCATCATCCGCCAGTAATTACCGTCATTTTCCTGGTAATAAAGCTTTTTATCACGGGTGGGAACCAACGTGAGTACTTTTCTGTCGATATCTGCCACGCCCTGTTCCTCGAGTTTTGCACGGATGTGGCTCGTTACCCTGAAGATATTGTTTTGCAGTTCGGGGACATGCTGAAAAATATGGTGATTGATGCGCTGCAGTACATATTCGTTGTTGCCCGATGTCACCTTGTAAGAGTCGTTGATATGCCCTTTGCCAAGGGGTTTTATCTGCACGTTGTCGTCGTGCGAGATAAATTGAAAGACAATATCTTTCATTTTATTCATATTATCCATTATCGCTATTTTGTTAATGATGCTATGTTATTCCAACTCCAGGAGTCCAAAAAACTGAGGGACATGAAAATTTGGAGTTGGCAGGTCGATGGGGCTCCAGCTGAGAAAATGGGGCTCTGCCGTCTTGTCGCCGCACTTGTAAAAATTTGCCCGTATTTTTTGCCCATCAAGTATTTCATCTTCGGCAAATCCCATCGCATGTTTGGGTATCTCAAGGTACAGGGTCCAGTCGCTTACCTGCCGACCCTCTTCATATCTGTGGCAGATGGTGCTGTGTCTGAAAACCGACTGCACTTCGCGGGTAAGCTGCAATGCCTTCTCTCTTGTTTCATGGTGGGCTGCCAGCAGGGCACCCAACACATTACACTCGAAGTTGCGGTATGTGTTATCTCCTTCGCGTTGCATAAAAAACTCCACACAGCTATCTTCCCATACCGATCCGAAATCTTCTCTGTTTGCAGCACGAATTGCTTCCCCGGTTACCATGTAATACAAGTATAAACTCTCCCCGTCGTGTGCCACCCGCACTGTTACAGGAAGGGACTTCGAAAAGTCACTGTTCCAGTTCACCTGATCAATGGCCGCTTCTGCTCCCGCTTTGCAAAGTATTTTAATCCTATCAAAAACCGTTTCACATTGCGAAATATGCAGATTGGGTACTTGCAGTCGTTTCATATTTCTGAATAAATTTCCTCAAAGATATCCTTTTTAGACAAAACAGACAAAAAAATTTCCGTTATGTAACTTACTTTTTCATAGCGTAAGGGTTTGCTTATTGCACAAAGTAAACACCGCGCAACAAATGACTGTTACGCGGTGTTTATAATCTGTAACA
The DNA here is from genome assembly GCF_002316955.1 of Proteiniphilum sp. UBA1028. Taxonomy (NCBI): domain Bacteria; kingdom Pseudomonadati; phylum Bacteroidota; class Bacteroidia; order Bacteroidales; family Dysgonomonadaceae; genus Proteiniphilum; species Proteiniphilum sp. UBA1028. The sequence goes on along the minus strand of NZ_DCEN01000016.1, from coordinate 44 downwards.
CAACTTATACTGTGTGTTACATTGCTTATCGAGGGTAAGTATTA
>NZ_DCEN01000061.1:5080-12188 GCF_002316955.1 Proteiniphilum sp. UBA1028 | reverse complement strand
ACGCTGAAGAGAGCCCATCTCCAAGAGTGAGACTCTTCCTTAATAGCCACGATTGTGGCAATGCAGGGGAAGTAGATCAACACGAAAAGGAGAAAACCAATGGTCACGAGATTAGTGAAAACTGGTGCCCCTCCCGGATAGGTTTCTGCTTGCAGCCGCTCCTGCAACGAATGCTGATTGTTACTATCGCCGGTGTAGAGTACTCCCATTGTGCTGACAACGATCTCTTTGGCAGCCATCCCTGAAAGCAGGCTGACTGATATTTTCCAATCAAACCCAAGGGGACGCATCACAGGCTCAATAAATTTTCCGATCCTTCCTATGTATGAGTTTTCCTGATGAGAGGTGTTACGGGCATGATCAATCACGGCTGTCATCTGCTTTTTCTCGTCGCTGCTGATTTCATTCTTGTCATATTGTACACCTATCTGCACTATATCTCTGTCGAACAAATTGTCTCTCTCCTTGTCTTGTGGAAAGTATCCCAGAAACCATATCAGGATGGATGCGATGAGAATTGGTCCTCCCATTTTACGGAGATACTGGCTTGAACGATCCCACATATGTGTGAGAATTGATTTTTTAGTCGGCATTCTGTAGGGAGGCAGCTCCATAACAAACGGAGTCTCTTCCTCTTTGAACAGTGTATTCCGGAACATTCGGGCTGTCAGAGCTGCTATCGCAATACCAAAAATATACAATCCCAGCATTACAATGCTGCCCCGGGAAGGGAAAAATGCTCCAACAAAGAGTATATATACTGGTAAGCGGGCGCTACACGACATGAACGGAACAATGAACATGGTTATCATCCGGCTACTGCGGCTTTCGATAGTACGTGTAGCCATGATAGCCGGAACGTTACAACCAAATCCCATGATTAACGGAATAAACGATTTCCCATGCAGCCCTATCTTGTGCATAAGCTTATCCATGATAAAGGCTGCACGTGCCATATAACCAGAATCTTCCATAAAAGCAATAAAGAGGTACAATATTACGATATTGGGAAGAAACACGATAACTCCACCCACACCCCCGATAATACCATCAACAATCAAAGCTTTCAGAGGCCCTTCAGCCATATTGTTTCTGATGAGGTTACCCAGTTGGGCCACCAGCCATTCGATCCACTCCATTGGATAGCCCCCCAGACGGAACGTAGCCTCAAACATGACCCAGAGAAAGAGAAAGAATAGTGGGAAGCCAAGATACCTGTGGGTAAGTATGGAGTCTAGCAGTTTTGTTTTATCTGTCTTTTGACCTTTCTCCGTGAGCGTTTCCTGCAGCCCACCAGCGATAAAGCCATAGCGGGCATTGGTGAATGCCGACTCCGGGTCTTCGCGGAGAAGTTTCCCGATATATGCTTGTTCCTTATCTCTACGTGCAAATATCTGTTCATTCAGGGGGAGTTCCCTGGTACGCCTTTCTACCTCGTGGTCGCCTTCAAGCATCTTGATGCATATATACCGTTGAGGTATTCCCCATCCGGAAATATTGCAGTTTTTTATTTCACGCTCCATGATGCTGATCGATTTTTCCAATACCCTGCCGTAGGGGATCTGTACATAATTGTGTACCTCCTCATTGTGTACTGCAATAACCTTCTCAAGCAGTTGCGGAATCCCTTCTCCCCTCTTGCCGACGGTAGGTACAACTGGAATATTGATAAGTGAAGAGAACTTTTCATAATCGAATTTGCGGCCGCTCTGTTCCAGTTCGTCGTACATGTTCAGGGCTATAACCATGGGGACTTCCAGATCTATCAGTTCGGTGGTGAGATAGAGATTCCTCTCCAGCGCGGAAGCTGACACCACATTCACAATTACGTCAGGCTTCTCATCCAGTAGATATTTTCTTGCATATAACTCTTCAGGTGAATATGCAGATAGAGAATAGGTGCCGGGAAGATCTACCAGCGTAAATGAATATCCGTTATGCCTTAATTTCCCCTCCTTGGAATTAATTGTTACACCACTGTAATTACCAACATGTTCGTGAGCGCCCGATGCGAGGTTGAAGATGGAGGTCTTTCCCGAGTTGGGGTTTCCCAGCAAGGCAACCTTGATGTTTTTCTTGTTCAGGCAGTTATCCCTTCTCCGGTGACGCTTCCTATGCCCCTTCCCTGTGCCATTGCAAGGTAGCTCTCCTGTTAAGGCCAGTTCATCTTTGGTGTAACCATTGTTCCTGACATCCTCTTTTAGCATGGAGATTTCTATCATCACTGCTTCGCTGCGGCGCAATGAAACATCGTACTCCATGATCTCATATTTGATGGGATCCCTTAAAGGAGCGTTCAGAATTGACTTTACCTCTTCTCCACGAACGAACCCCATTTCGAGAATACGTTTTCTGAAAGCCCCACTACCATTTACTTTTATGATGTATGCTTTTTGTCCTGTCTGAAGTTCTGAAAGACGCATAGATGAATAAACTCCCTGATTAGCCTGCAAAGGTAAGATTTTTCTCTGTATTATTTATATTAATTATAAATAATAACATTTGGGCTGTTCTAGGTTGTTCTCAGTATATTATTTAAAAGTTTAAAAATAATCAGTTTATAATAGATCAGTAAACTACAATATAGCTTGGATTACAGGATAGAAAAGATACGCTGAGAGAGGAGGCAGAGCGAGATGAGTCTTTAACGGCAGAAGACTCCGGCGAGAGGGTGCATCTTAAGGTATGGGCGACCGGGTATGACTGGGAAATGTTTTGCTTTATCGTTTTTCGATGCCGTTTTTTCTTTGTATTTTTGTCTGCTTAAGAATAAAACAGATAGTAATCAAAACAAATATAACCAATTATTTATGGCAAATAAACCATTCAAATATCAGCCGCCTTTCCCCATGTCGAAGGACCAAACGGAGTATTATCTGCTCACTAAGGAGCATGTTTCAGTATCTGAATTCGAAGGGAAGGAGATTCTGAAAGTATCGAAAGAGGGATTGACGCTGTTGGCTCAGACTGCTTTTCGTGATGTAGAGTTTCTGCTTCGTTCCGAACATCAGGAACAGGTAGCAAAAATTCTGTCCGATCCCGAAGCGAGTGAAAACGACAAGTTCGTGGCTCTTACATTCCTGCGCAATGCGGAGATATCCGCAAAGGGAATTCTCCCTTTCTGCCAGGACACAGGCACGGCCATTATCATGGGTAAAAAAGGTCAACGGGTATGGACTGAAGGCAATGATGAAGAAGCCCTTTCACTGGGTGTTTACAACACCTTTGTTAACGAGAATCTGCGTTACTCGCAAAATGCGCCGTTGAATATGTATGATGAAGTGAATACTGGAACAAACCTCCCCGCACAGATTGACCTGTATGCTGTTGATGGAGATGAATATAATTTCCTTTGTATTGCAAAGGGAGGAGGTTCGGCCAATAAGACCTATCTTTATCAGGAGACGAAAGCTCTGTTGACCCCCGGGAAACTTGAGGATTTCCTTATTGATAAGATGAAATCGCTGGGTACCGCTGCATGTCCTCCCTATCACCTGGCCTTCGTTATCGGTGGTACCTCAGCCGAAGCCAATCTGAAAACGGTGAAGATGGCCTCAGCTAAATACTACGATAACCTTCCTTCGGAAGGGAATGAGCTCGGCCAGGCTTTCCGTGATCATGAGCTGGAAGAGAGACTGAAGAGGGCTTCGGAAAAGCTTGGATTGGGTGCACAGTTTGGAGGGAAATATTTTGCACACGATGTGCGGGTGATCCGCCTGCCGCGTCACGGCGCCTCCTGCCCGGTTGGAATGGGTGTTTCCTGTTCGGCCGACCGTAACATAAAGGCGAAGATCAACCGCGATGGTATTTGGATTGAGAAGCTTGAAGATAATCCTACTCGCCTTATTCCTGAGGAATACCGTGAAGCAGGGGAAGCTGGAGGTGTTAAGATAGATTTAAACCGGCCTATGAAAGAGATTCTGGCTGAGTTGTCAAAATATCCGGTCTCCACCCGGTTGTCGTTGAACGGTACCATCATTGTTGGGCGCGATATTGCCCATGCAAAGCTCAAAGAACGTATCGACCTTGGCGAGGGACTGCCTCAATACATAAAAGATCATCCTATCTACTATGCCGGGCCCGCAAAGACCCCCAAAGGATATGCCTCAGGCTCAATGGGACCTACAACGGCAGGGCGCATGGACTCCTACGTTGATCTGTTTCAGTCGAACGGTGGCAGCATGATAATGCTGGCAAAAGGTAATCGAAGCCAGCAGGTTACCGATGCATGTAAAAAGCACGGTGGTTTTTACCTCGGGAGCATAGGTGGACCTGCTGCAATTCTAGCGCAGAACAGTATCAAAAGCCTCGAATGCATTGAATACCCGGAGTTAGGCATGGAGGCGATATGGAAGATAGAGGTGGAAGATTTCCCGGCATTTATACTGGTGGATGATAAGGGTAATGATTTCTTCCAGGTGGTGACGCAGCCAAATTGTTTATTTGGATAACCATAATGTCAATATTGAAGTTTATTAATTTGATATTTGCCAAAGTATTGGTTCACATTACAAGTAAAAAGACATGAAGAAAACGTTTATTATATTGATTGCTCTTTTTTTAGGTTTATCGGCTATAGAATCACAGACCCGGACCAGCATCACTCTGGAAAATGGGTGGAGATTTACCCGGGAGGATAATCCGAGGTCATCTGAAACCGATTTTAGCGACAGTGAATGGCAATCGGTCAGAGTACCCCACGATTGGGCTACTTACGGCCCGTTCAGCAAAGAAAATGATATTCACAGGATGGCTATCGTTCAGGATGGACAAACAAAGGCCATAGAACATTACGGCCGTACCGGCGGGCTTCCTTTTGTTGGAGTGGGGTGGTACAGAAACACTTTTACTATTCCCGGTTTTTCCAACGATAGGCGCGTAACCATCCAGTTCGATGGTGCCATGAGCAACGCCCGTGTTTTTGTAAACGGGAAAGAGGCGGGTGTCTGGCCTAATGGTTACAATACGTTTTACTTCGATATTACAGATCTTTTAAACAGTGATGGGAAAAACAATACACTGGCTGTTCGCTTAGAGAACTTCGAAGAGCAATCCCGCTGGTATCCGGGAGCTGGGCTCTATCGGAACGTACACCTTATTACAACTCACAAGACTCATATTCCTGTTTGGGGAACCTATGTAACTACACCCGAAGTAAATGAAGCATTTGCGAAGGTTAATGTGAAGACGAAAGTGGATTGCGCAGAAGGGCTTTCCGATATAAACTTTCTCAGGCTGAAGACCTCGATCCTCGACCCTGCCGGGAAGTTAGTGGCTGAGTCGGAAGATGAATTTACCAAATTCGATGGGGATGAGATGGAGCAGTCACTTATAGTAGAGAATCCGCTGTTGTGGGATATCAGGCAGCCCAACCTTTACAAGGTATATTCAGAGCTGATTATGGTTGAAAGAAAGGTGAAAACAGAAGAGAATAAAACTACTACTGAGGAGTTGGCATATCCTGTAGATGAATTTACTACTTCTTTCGGCATTCGTAGTGTTGAGGTGGTTGCTGATAAAGGGTTCTTTCTCAATGGTAGAAAGGTGAAATTTCAAGGCGCATGCATGCACCATGATTTGGGGCCGCTCGGTGGCGCAGTGAACGAAGCGGCGATACGTCGTCAGATTGGCATCTTGCAGGATATGGGTGTAAACGCCATCCGTACCTCGCACAACATGCCCTCTCCTGAATATGTTCGTATTGCTGATGAGATGGGGATGATGCTGATGGTTGAGACCTTTGATGAATGGGCTATACCTAAGGTAAAGAATGGGTATAACCGCTATTTCAAGGATTGGGCAGAGAAGGATGTGGTCAATGTATTGCATCATTACCGTAACAACCCCAGCGTGGTAATGTGGTGTATAGGTAATGAGGTGGAAGAGCAGAGCAACCCGCAGGGTGCTAAGGTGGCCCGTTACCTTCAGGATATATGTCACCGGGAAGACCCCACCCGTCCTGTTACCAATGGTATGGACCGCCCCGATCATGTATTCAGCAACCATATGGCTGCTATCATGGATGTTCCTGGTTTCAACTACCGCTCATTTCGTTATCAGGAAGCATATGAGAAATTGCCGCAGCAGATAGTGCTTGGCAGTGAGACCACCTCCACGCTTAGTTCACGCGGGGTTTACAAGTTCCCGGTGGAGCGGAAGGCGATGGTTATGTATGACGATCATCAGGCCTCTTCCTACGACCTTGAGCATGCCGGCTGGTCAAACCTGCCGGAGGATGACTTTATACAGCATGAGGAATTGCCCTATACCATCGGTGAGTTTATATGGACCGGGTTCGACTATCTGGGCGAACCCACGCCCTATTATAGCAACTGGCCCAGCCACAGTTCCCTCTTCGGGGCGGTGGACCTGGCAGGTATTCCAAAGGATCGCTTCTACCTCTACCGAAGCCACTGGAACAAAGAGGCTGAAACACTCCATATCCTTCCCCACTGGAACTGGGAGGGCCGTGAGGGCGAGGTAACACCGGTATTCGTCTATACCAATTATCCCTCGGCAGAGTTGTTTATCAACGGCAAGAGCCAGGGTGTACGGAAAAAAGATCTCTCCGTTCCGCTCAAAGGGAGCTACAGCTCAGAAGCACAGAAAGGGCTGGAACGGCAGAAGCGCTACCGGTTGATGTGGATGGATACCCGGTATGAGCCGGGAACGGTGAAGGTGGTTGCATATGACAATAACGGGATTGCGGTTGCTGAAAAAGAGATCCACACAGCAGGGAAACCGTACCGTCTGGTGCTGGAAGCAGACAGGAATGTGATCAGTGCCGACGGAAAAGACCTTTCGTTCATCACCGTATCGGTTGAAGACAAGAACGGAAACCCTTGCCCCAATGTAAATGAACTGGTTAAATTCAATGTGAACGGGGCAGGAACCTACCGTGCCGGGGCCAACGGTGACCCCACAAGCCTCGACCTGTTTCATCTGCCACAGATGCACCTTTTCAACGGCAAGCTTGTGGCAATTGTTGAGTCGGCCGATAAGCCTGGAACAATTACTTTCGAGGCCAACGCCAAAGGGATTAGGAGTGCTTCAATCAAAATTCAAGCAAAGTAGTTCAGAATCATACAGAGATAGTGTAAACGCTCCA
>NZ_DCEN01000061.1:0-4916 GCF_002316955.1 Proteiniphilum sp. UBA1028 | reverse complement strand
TGGAGCGTTTACACTATCTCTGTTGTTTGATTTTTATTCTTTATAGTTAATCCACACTTTCATTTGTCCGGGTTCTCTGTTATCCCAGGCATAGTATGGAACAAAACGGATGCTATCGCTGTTTATATATGCATTTATTGCAACTACCCCGTTTAGTAAAGCAGGTTCAAAACCGTTTGTAAATTTTGTGTTCCTTGTCAGGAACAGGTTATCAAAAGAGATATTATCAACTTCTTCCATACAATATACCAACGGTCCGCGCTGAACGGCTCGTTTACCGATGTTCTCTCTTACACGATTGTCAGCCTCTACTACCTCTATAGGCATATCCATAGTGAATGTCAGCCTGTCGGAGTTTTTCCATTTTCTGTCGATCACAGCAAAACCTTTATCAACTGGTATGTTCTCTACTTTTTCACCGTTTATAGTGATTTTGTACTTTTTGCACCATCCGGGAATGCGCAGACGAATTTCCTTTTCCATTGGCCTTTTTAGTGAATCTATGCTAAGCTCTACTGCACCATCCCACGGATAACCGGTTTTCTGATGTATGATGACAGTTTCTCTCCCGGTAGTAATTTCAGCGTTGTTCCCTATAAATAGATTTACCCATATTGCCTTATCTGATACCCCGTAAATATAGCTTCCGATGGATGGCAAAAACCGGGAGATCTGGCTGGGACAGCAAGCTGTTCCATACCATTCACGGCGATGATGATTGCCGTGTGATGCCAACGGGTTCACATAAAAGAACCGATCGCCGTTCAAAGATATGCCGGCAAGAGCTCCGTTGTACATGGACCGCTCCATCACATCAATATATTTTGAATCGCCGGTTAATTGATGCATGCGTGAGTTCCAGAATACCATCCCAACCGAAGCACACGTTTCACAATAAGCTTCATAGTTGGGCAAATCGTAAGGCTCGGTAAAGCCTTCGTTCTGCAGCGATGAACCAATGCCACCGGTAACATACATTTTTCGAAGTACGACATCATCCCATAAACGGTTTAAAGCATGAATATAACCCTTATCCCCCTTAAGTGCAGCTACATCAGCCATTCCACAGAAAAGATACATGGCTCGTACTGCGTGTCCTGTTATCTCCTCCAGTTCTCTTACAGGTACAGAATCCTGATAGTAGAGTTTGTTCCATTCCCCTTCCGTTCCCTTGCTCCCATATCCATGGCCTCTCTCTTCGAGAAGCCAGTAAGCGAAGTCGAGATACTTTTTCTCTTTTGTCACTTCGTAGAGTTTAACCAATGCCAGTTCTATTTCCTCGTGCCCCGGCACCCAATGACGTTTGCCTGGCCCGAACAGACTCATCATATGCTCGGTCATCCGAACTGATACGTCCAGCAATTTCCGTTTGCCCGTTGCCTTGTAGTATGCCACTGCCGCTTCAATCATATGTCCGGCACAGTACATCTCGTGCTTGTCCATATTTGTCCATCGCTTATCGAGCCCCGTAAGCGCGTAGAATGTATTGATGTACCCGTCGGGTTGCTGCGCCGCCGCAAATTTATCGATCCATTCGTCACATTTTTTCTCCAGTTCGGAATCGGGGTTGTTGATAAGGCTGTATGCCATCCCTTCCAATGCTTTATACACGTCGGAATCATCGTAAAAAATACCCGAATGTTCGCCGGTACCTTTTCCCGCGTTTTCAAAATTGCGGATTCTCCCTGTTTTATTTTCAATTTGATCTATACAAACAGGAAGCGTTGATATTACATGGCTTTTTAGCCTTGGCGACCAAAAACTATCTGTGATTTTTACACTTGCGAAATTTACCTGGTTGATCATCTTTGATGAAGGGTTCGTTTCATTTTTGATCATTATACAACATAAGACCAAAAGGGGGATTATGAGTGAAATCAAATATTTGTTCATTTTTGATACATTTTAACTTATTTTCTTGTAATTGGAAATTCAGCTATCCTTAATGTTGTGCAACCATAAGGGATTAAAGTGATTTCTTCTTCGGGTAAAGTTTCCGACTGGTATTGAACACTAAATGGTTGGGGCCCTGCAGAACTGTTGTACAATTGCCATTCATTTATCCGCTTCCCTTTTGTTTTAATCTCAATGGGTGCATTGTTAACATTCCAGGGATATCCTTTCATCCTTTTTTTCACTACCTGAAAATCGGTTTTAATATTTTCCGGCTTAATTGATTCTTCTTTTAAACAGTAGTTCCAGGGAGAATCGCTGTGAACTTCGTAATACCAGTCGCCATACCTGCTACCGAACTTGCGGTCATCCCGAACCTTTGTCCATTTTTCCTCCATACGCAAAGCATATAAAAGCGGCCCCCTTTCAACTGCTGCAGATCCTTCATACCAACGGGTGATAATAACACTCATTGGTAGTATTAGCTCCACTTTATCTCCTGATTTCCATTTTCTTGATAGTCTTTCAATATTTCCGCCTTTCGCCTTTAATCGAATTTCATTGTTAATTTTTATAGTAGCTTCGCTGCACCACTCAGGGATTCGCAAATAGAATGGGAACTCTGTCGATTCTATTTTTTTATCCATGATCTCTATTTGGAAATGAATTGACTCGTCGAATGGATAATCTGTTGTTTCCTCAATTTTCACAGCAGTACCGGATCCTACCTTTGCAGTTACCATACAAGGCGAATAAAAAAGTGCTGCTAAACCGTTATCTTCTGACGCGAACCAAAGGTGCTTTGTAAATTTAGGCCAACCCTGGTGCAGGTTTGAAGTGCAACAGGGATATCCGGTCAAAAGCCCAAATAATTGATCGGTGCCGTTGTAGCTGGTTACAAAATTTCTTGGATGGCGTGATATTTCTACCTGATTAAGTTGCTGGTAATATTGCCGTGCATCGTAATTGTCAGTCACCTGTGTGGGTAATGCATTAAAAGTAACTCTTTCCAGCCAGTCTGCCCATGCTACATTTCCTGTAATTTCAACCATTTTTTCCAAAGAAAACATTAGTTCAACCGCAGTACAAAGTTCAGAACCATGGGTCGGATTTCCGGTATGCAACAGCTCGTCCGCACCATATAATCCATTAGGCCAACCGTGCGCTCTCATCAAATCGGAAAATCCTTTGTTAATAGCATCAATATGTTTTGTATCCTTTGTGGCTTGATACCGGATAATTGGTTGTTTCATGCCTTGTGCCAGATTCACACAATGTACGCCAAAGAGCCTGTTAAGCATATTTCCCTCCAAAAAAGAATTTGTCCAGTCGATAGTTTGCCCGGTGATTAAATCACCCAGATCCAATAGAAATTTTTCACCGGTAATGTTATAAAGCCAATAAACGACCATTAAGTTATCTCCTCCCCGTTGTTGTCCCCAACGTGTCCAATGATTCAAGGGTTTCTGGGGCAGCTCTTTTAATTGGTATTTAAAATAGTTTGTCATAAAAGGAATGACGCGCTCATCGCCAGTTGCCTCATAATATGATTTCATGAACTTTAATACAACCATTTTTGGCCACCAGTCCTGTGCATTTGTTCTTTGTAATCCCTCTTCCGGTTTCCGATCTACAGAGGGGCCAAAATAACCATCAGGCCTCTGACTTTTCAATGTCCACTCCACCCAGGGTTGGACCTTGGCTTTTAGCAAGCTGTCATCCAGGATGTATGCTAAAGGCAACAGCCCGTCAATCCAGTAAGGCCCTCTTTCCCATACATCTCCGTCGCCTCCCAGCCATCCATTTCGAGGCCCCATAACCTCACTGTAAAGAGAGTCAAGGTGTCCTGTCATCCCGTTTTTCATCTTTAGCAACTGGCTTTTCAGCCACCCTTCAGGGCGTACTGTCCCTACTGGGAGTTCCATAAATGGTTTTGTAATTAATGGTGTACGATTATTTAAATATAAATCTGTTGTCGGTTGTTTTAATTGAGACTTGGTGCACATATTTATTACAATAAAAAATAAAATGATCAAGTTTACTTTCTTCATAATATTTCAAATTTACATAAATTAATTTATTTTTGTCTGTCTGTTTTCTTTACATGCATATCGGACCCGGAATTTTTATCTAATAGGCCGGATTTATTAAAATCGCTCTCTGTATATCAATTGTAGAATCAGTTAATAATCAAATCTTATTCTTATAAAGCATCCTTGACGCAGCGGAACCCAACCGTTGCTTTTCTTTCGAACGATGGTGAGAGCCGTAATAAATATTGCCTAAAATTCAATTCTCTAGGGCCCCCCTGTACATACCAAAAACTAGATGTGGGTAAGAAATAACTTCCTCCTTTTAACATTATATATCTATAAGTGGTATTATCATATACATCATTTGTCAACTGCCATACACAACCGACTAAATCATTTAATCCGTATGGGTTTGCTCCATCCTTATATTTTCCAACCGGGTAAAGTGAACCATCGCCCAAATTACATCGGTTTGGGTTTATTCCTTTTATCTTCCAGACAGAAAGAGTATTCGTGATGAATTCTTCTTCCCTTTCCACTGGTTTTTCCTGTATCCATGGCCATTCGTTGCCTTTTTCGGTCTGAGCCGCATACTGCCATTCTATTTCGGTCGGAATACGTTTTCCTGCCCACTTAGCATAGGCTTTTGCATCTTCAAGAGTTACATACATTACAGGATAGTTCTCTTGCCCTTTGGGAATTTGATTGTTTGTCCAGTGCTTTAGAAAATTTGCCGTATCATTTGGTTGATATCCTGTTGCCTCCAGAAATTCCCGGTATTGTCTGTTGGTGACCGAGTATTTATCCATGTAGAATTTTTTCATTACCACTTTATCTCCATTTGATGTTGGATTTTCGGGATAACTGATGAATGAGTCCCCTGTCCGGTAGCTGTCGCATTGGAATATGCCTGATGGAATGAGAACCATTCCCTGAGGCGCTTTGCCAATCCTGGCCGTTACTTCAGGTTCCGATATAAGCCGTGCTGTA
>NZ_DCEN01000042.1:0-7361 GCF_002316955.1 Proteiniphilum sp. UBA1028 | reverse complement strand
AGGCTCGTATCCACTTGTTTAGGCTTTTTGTTTGACATAATGTTACTTCACTAAAGTTAGACTAATATTCTACTGTATTTTGTACTTTAAAACCTTCTGTAATTCGTTTCTTTTCCGTATCATCGGCGATCATGAAAACTGTGCTTAGCACTTCAGCATCCAATGGATCTTTTGAGGTGATCGAGACGACCTTATTTCCTTTTATTGCTTCTCGCGACATAGGCCGTACTATATGGCCTGTGTAGGTCGGTGTATTTCCCGATACCGACAATGCCTCGTCCTTTAAAGAAATCTCACCTAAAACTTCATCATGGTTATATGGGTTTTCAATGCTCACCTTCCATGCATCTCCGTAAGGATGGTGCCCCATTCCCAGAATAGAACTGTTCCCGAAATCTACAAAACAGTGTTTTACTCCGGCTTGATGAATTAAATCCTTAATTTTCACCAGTGCATATCCTTTGGCATAGCCTCCAAAATCTAATGATATATCTTTTTTCAAAAAAATGACAGTGTGCTCTCTTTCATCCAGCAACACTTTTGAAAAATCATCCAATGTGATATCAAACAATCCCAATGTGCGGATATTGTATTGCCGGCAACTTTTCAGGATCGTCCACATCTCCTGGCTTACATGCACAGGTTCAAGAATAGCTTCGCGATTGATTTTTGAAGTTTCGCTTGTACTGCTAAAGCGATTAAAGATCCGGTCGAGCCGCCGAAGTTCGAAAACGACATCTTTCCAAACTTCCTGCGATTTCAATTTGTTTTGGCCGATGATAAGTATATCGAACCGTGTTCCCATGATGTTCTGCAATGAACCATGGAACATCTTTGATGATTCGTAATAAGTCCCGCCGATGTCAATCCCTATCTTTTGCAATTTCTACAGCTTTTGTTGTGATGTAATATTTTGCTAAGGTATTGATTTTTTCCCAGTCAGGCATATCGCGATTTACTAAGAAGCTGAAAAAACTTTCGGCAACATATTTGAAATGTGATTCGTGTCCCTCCCTGTTTTCGGAAGGAATATTGATGATATACTCCCCTTTTACGGTTGTAGGAGAAGCAGATACGAAAGGATAGGTTGTCCGGATTTTCTCGATCGCCTTTTGGAGGTTATCGGAAAATTCATTTTCATCCATCCCGTCGGTTTTTTGCACATACAGTTGTTTCACAAAATTCTGCTCTTTGTTCTGTATTGTTTTCAGCGTAGTTTTTGTTCCTTTTACAACCGACATGAAGGTATCTCCGCTACCTTCAGGCGCCTGGTAATTCCAAATAACTTTTAAGCCCACATTCCGGTGTTTTACATCGAAGTGGAGAGTGCCGTTGGCATACACCTTCAGTATGGAATTGTTGAGGTATTTTTGCAGGTAATCGGGGAAGGCGGTTTCACCGGTCGATTTTGTAAACTGCGGTAATGTGATCTCTGTTGCCCAATGAGAGGAAGAGATATTCCCGATATCCCGGGTGTAATTGATAGACTGTCCGGGAAAACATTTCCAGAACAACAAATCGATCAGGTGCGTGGTTACATCGGCAATCCCTTCGCCCTGTTGCTCCACGTCGTAATACCATGCCGGACGGATCAACGGGGTGCCGGACACTTCTTTATAGAAGTGATGCACGCTCTCCATATACACGGCGGGATCTTCCGGTGTTCCCGTTTTCAGCTCACCGAAAAAATCGGGATCGTTTATCAACTCTTTCTCGATGATATTTAGCATATCGTAACGTTCGGTCATCATATCATATAACAACACGTTTTGTGCCTCAGCATTGGCATACGCTTCTTCCAACAAAAGAAAATCTTCCCGGTTAATCGCCATCGGCTTATCCGACAAAACGTTTAATCCGGCATCTACCGCACTGAGAATATATTCGGTTTTCTCTTTATTGTTACCGGCAAGTACGACTACATTCCCTTTTTTGTCGGTTACCATCTTATTTAGAAAATCGTCGCCGGTATAGACAATTGTTTGCCAACTTGTAGGATCTTTATCTCTTTGGTTGAACGACTCAATGGCCGAAAGATACTGTTTTAATCCGGTATCTTCGGCGGGTGCATATATAAATACCGAATCGTTTACCTGTGGCATGGCGCTTTTTTGAAGCAGGTTGGCATGAAAATGCCCCGGGGCAAGGACGATCAGTTTTATTTCACCCTCTTTGCCGATAAATATCGTTTGGTTGCCCCGGGGGCTATTGTTCTTTTGCATACAAGAAAGTAATATCAGTCCGACTGCAATTATAGACCAACCCTTTTTCATTTTATTTTTAATTCCAGCAGTAATTCTTTAGCTTCTTTTAAGCCTTTACGATAGACATCCTCCATCAGGATGATTTTTCCATCATTACGCTTGCTTTCGTTCGAAGCCTCCATAAAGGTGAATATTTCGAGCGTTTCTTCTGCTGAAATCGGAGCAACGCGAGTTCTGAAAAATTTCAATATCTCCGTCAGTAGTACTTCATATCCCTCATAGGGACCGACAGGTTCCGCGCCTTTATCCGTAAAGGCTGTTCCTCCGTAGATACCCTTTCCCGCACGAAGGCCTCTGAACGTGCCTATCCTGCCATCGCTCCATAAGCCGGCGACTACGTCAGTTCCTTCAGCCGACATTCGATTCACGGATACACACCCCGTTCCCATAATAGTGAACAGGGTTTCCACGCCATGGATGCCATACCACCCAAAATCGGGATGCGATATTTCACGTGTTGCCGGAGAGTAACAATCCGCTCCTAAAACTTTACCATACTCTCCGTTGCGTAATTTTTGATTTTGCGGAACAAACCGTAGCGCGGATGAAGAGAAAATGGGAATATTATATTCCCTGGCTAATTGACAGATCGCTATGGATTGTGCCAAAGTGGCGCCAAGCGGTTTATCTATAAACATGATCTTACCTGCCTTGAACACTTCGTACGCCTGTTCCAGATGCAGGTTCCCATCGTTTGTTTCCAACATTACACAATCTACTTTTTTGAGCAATTCTGCTATGGAGGGAACAATCTCCACTCCCAATCCTTTAACCTGTTTTATATAATCAGGTATGCGGTCGTAACTCGATTTAATGGTTTTCGATCCGTAGGGATAGGCTGCGACAATTTTAAAATCTTTGAATTCTTCTTTTTTATCTTCTCCATTCAAAAATTTGGTAAAGGCAATAGAGTGAGAGGTATCGAGGCCGATGATGCCAATTTTTATTTGTTGTGCCTGGGCTATCCATAAAAGTCCGGACAAAATAGCTGACAAAATAACTTTTAGTCTCATAATGATTTTGTTTTAATTCAGTAATGACGCACTTTCTTTGTCCAGATACAATACAGCGCCTTTTTTCGTTCGTAAGATCGTAGCCGGGCATTCCTCGCTGATATCGTTATTCAGAGCGTGATACACGGCTTCAGCTTTATTTTTGGCCGGTACCATGCAGAACATATATTTTGCCCTTAACAGTGCCGGAATAGTCACGGTGATCGCATGGGTAGGTACCAAGTCTATTCCGGTGAAAAGGTTTTCATTGACTTGTTGTTGCCTGCAAGCCATATCCAGTTTTACCACTTTCACTAATTCAGGATCTTTGAAATCGGCTACTGGCGGGTCATTGAATGCGATATGGCCGTTCTCTCCGATCCCAAGACAAACAATATCAACAGGGTATTGATCCAATAAGCCGGCATACCTTTCGCACTCGGCAGAAGGATCTTCCGCTCCACCGTTTATCCCGTTTATATAATGGACACTTTTAAAGGGAACTTTATCAAAAATGCGTTCTCTCAGGAAATTACCGAATCCCTGAGGGGCATTCTCTTCCAACCCAATGTACTCATCCATGTGAAAGGCATTGATCTTCTCCCACCGGATTCGTTTATCGGCAATCAGCTCCTTCATAAAATCGCTTTGTGAGGGTGCGGCGGCAAAGATCATATTGATTTCCTCTTTTTCATTGAACAGTTGCCGTATAGTATCCGATACATTAGCTGCCGCTTCCATACCCATCTCCTCCCGGGTATGAAAGATTTTCACTTCCAACATTCCTTTGGTGAATGTGATTACATTCGTGTTAGTTTCCGTATATGACATTTCCTTCCAAGATTGTGTATGAAACATTAATATTATTATCAAAAATAACCAGATCAGCATCTTTACCTTTTTGGACAGATCCTTTCTGCTGATCTATCCGCATGATGCGGGCCGGAGTTAAGGTCATCATTCTTACCGCCTCCACCAAAGGCACATCAGCAATGTTTACCATGGTCCTGACCAAACGGTCGGTGGTGGCAACGCTTCCGGCAAAAGCTGTCCGATCCGGTAGTTTTGCCACGCCATCTTCGATGATTACCCTTTGTCCTTTTTCCAGGCTGCCTAAAATAGATTCCCCGTCGGGCATACCTGCCCCCCGCATTGAATCGGTACAAAGCGCAGTTTTGTCAGGCCCTTTGAATTTATATACGAACCGGAGAAGGGATTTAGGTAAATGCACTCCATCGGCAATGATCTCCACTGTCATGTCATCGATCAGGTATGCAGCTTCCAAAACGCCCGCGTAGCGGAATGCATTCCTGCGGGTAACGGTGGACATAGCCGAATAAAGGTGGGTTACGTGTGTAAACCCTGCGTTGAAGGCTTTCAGTACCTCCTCATAAATGGCATCGCTATGTGCTACGGAGGTGAGGATGCTTTTTGAAGTCAGCACCTTTCCGAAGTCGAGCGCACCGGGCAGCTCCGGCGCCAGGCTCCAGCGTACAATATCGTCCGACGCCGCTAAGATCTTATTGTATTCTTCCGGTTCGGGGTTTTTAAGATATTGGGGATCCTGAGCGCCCCGCTGATTATAGGCAAAATAGGGTCCTTCCAGATGTAGCCCGAGAAATTTAGCTCCTTTTGTGTTCTGTTTTACGGCTTCTTTATATACGTCAAACGTGTTAATCAGCTCGTCGAACGTGCTTGTCAACGTTGTAGGCAACAACGCCGTGGTTCCATACCGGGCATGAGTTTCCGCCGCTCCGAGATATGCCTCAACGGTCCCGTCCATAAAGTCATGCCCGCCACCGCCGTGTGTGTGGATATCAATAAAGCCGGGAGCAACATACTTGTTTGTCGCGTCTATCACAATATCGCTATTGCCGGGAGTGAATTCTTCATTATGAAGAATATCGGTTATTTTCCCATTTCCACATACAACGGTCAGGTTCTCCTCTATCGTATCGGGAAAAATGACCTTGCCGTTTTTTATGATGATTCTATTATCCATAATATCAATCAATTACCACATTAGTTCTTTGTTCTTCTCCAGAATTTGATCCGGTATCCTCTGGCCGCATACCATACAATATAGGCAAAACAGGGGATAAGAATCCAATAGGCCTGTTTCATTGCTTCAAAAGGCGAGAGAGACGAATTAAGCTCCACAAGCGAATGATAAATCATAGGCATAAATGCACTCCCGCAAAGCGCCATCACCAGAAAAGCAGCGCCAAGATTCGTGTGCTTGCCTAATCCGTTGATGGCAAGAGGCCAAATCCCGGCGTAAAGTAATGCATTGGGAAGTCCCATCATTACAAGGTACCAGATAGAAATATCGGACGTAATTCCGAAGAAATTAACCGTTCCTGATGTACTAATTATTAAAATAGAAAGAACTAAATTGAGTGAAGCGCAGATTAAAAGCGCATTACGTTGCTTCAAGTATTTGGGGATCAATATGATTCCGATAAAATATCCCAGAAAAGTCAACAGCATGGTGTATGAAGGGATATTTTTAGCCGGCCCGGCCAGGCTTTCACCCATAGTACCTGCATATTGGATGCTGGTAGCAAGAGCAATCATCTGTGTTCCTATATGGAAAAACATGGCAACCACCCCCAATATCAATGCAGGATATTGAAAAATGGATTTACCGGAGCTTTCATCTTCGGCAGAACATTTGTTCACTACCGAGGGATCTAATTCCGGTAAAGCCGAATAACGAACAATAATTCCAAAAACGAAGAGCGCTACAGCTAAAATCAGATATGGGAACATAACGCCTTTGATCAGATTATCCAAAGCAGCATCTAACGACGTGCCGGTATATAGGCCGGATTCAATCTCCCGCATCAATACCTTGTCGGATTCACGGATAACAACTCCGGCAAAAATAAGATTAGCTATAACACCGGCCAGTTTATTGCCCGTCCCAACTATACTCATCCGTTTGGCAGCGCTCTCGATTGGCCCTACAATGGTTACATAAGGGTTAGCGGCCGATTGTAAAATGGCAAGTCCTACACCCAGCAAAAACAGTCCCAGTAGAAACACCTGATAAACACGCCAATAGGCAGCAGGGACAAAGAGCAGCGCCCCGATTGCCATACACCACAGGCCATACATCATCCCCCTCTTATATCCCATCTTATTCAGCAAGAAAGATGAAGGGATAGCCATCACTAAATAAGCAATGTAAAAAGCAAATGTAACAAACGAGGATTGAAAATTAGTCAGTTGAAGGGTCAGTTGGAAATAAGGGACTAAAATAGTGTTTACCCACGATACCAATCCGAAAATAAAAAACAGCAACACCAGAATAATCATTGATTTGATCGTGGCGTTTTTGTTCTGAACATGTTTAACCCCTGGTTTTGTACTCATCTTTTATTGATTTAATACAAGTAAATAGTTTGTCCCACATTTTTGTAGTACACAAAATTATGTTTTATCAGGTATGGGAAATACGTTAATAACGAAATAGTAATCTCAAAAAACGTTATGGTGGAAAGTTATTGCTGTATTTTTTTTGAAATTCTACAGGAGTGCAGCCTCTATGCTTTTTAAAAATGCGCGATATATTTTTGCAGTCATTGAAACCGGCTTCAAGGGCCATATCGTATAGAGTCCTGTCAGTTGTTAGCAATAAATGAGCAAAATAGTCAATCCTGCAACTCAGGATAAATTGATAGATAGTGGTACCCATCTCTTCTTTGAATTTCACTTCCAGGTTACGCCGGGATAGCGGAACCAGTTCTGTGAGTTCCTCAATATTGATGTCGGTGTTGAAATTGTCTTCGATATAATTGACGACTTGAGAGATATAGCCATTGGATATATCATACTTCTCTGTCGATTTTCGAAGTTCGAACCGCGTTGGCCGGATAATGATGTTGAAGGGCTCTACGATCTCTCCCTTGATCATCCGGTCGATCAATCTTCCAGCTTCGTACCCTCCCTTTTCTACGTCTGTTACAATGGATGATATGGGAGGATCGGAAAGGTGACAAATCAGTTCATCGTTATCCACCCCCAGCAATGAAATTTCTTCAGGAATTTTAATGTTGTTAATTTTACAAATTTGAGATATTCTTAAAGCGAAATCATCGTC
>NZ_DCEN01000029.1:0-7697 GCF_002316955.1 Proteiniphilum sp. UBA1028 | reverse complement strand
CTTTTCCTTTATGGTATGAAGATCATGAGCGAAGGCCTGCAGAAACTGGCAGGCAACAAACTCAGGAACATTTTGTCGGCCATGACAAAGAACCGGGTGATGGGTATCCTCACCGGTTTGCTGATCACCACCCTGGTACAATCCTCTTCTGCCACCACCGTCATGGTGGTAAGTTTTGTCAATGCAGGACTGTTGAGCCTGATCCAATCCATCGGCGTGATTATGGGCGCCAACATTGGCACCACGGTTACAGCATGGATGATCTCCTTCTTCGGTTTCGGCAAGTTCTCCATCAGTGCATTGTCCATTCCACTGATGGGTGTAGCACTGCCGCTGATCTTCTCCTCCCGGAGCAGGAACAAGTCGCTGGGCGAATTCATTTTTGGATTTGCCTTTCTGTTTATGGGACTCGACTTCCTGAAAGAATCGATGCCTGACCTGCAGAATAACCCGGAAGTACTTTCGTTCGTACAGAACTTCACCAACATGGGAATCCTCTCCACCCTCTTCTTTCTGATGGTGGGCACCGTGCTGACGATCATCGTACAATCCTCCAGCGCAACGGTAGCTCTGACATTGATCATGGCTGCACAGGGTTGGATTGACTTCCCCAGTGCGGCAGCCATGATCCTGGGAGAGAACATCGGCACCACCATCACCGCTAACCTGGCAGCCATCCCGGCCAACCTGTCGGCAAAGCGGACTGCCTTTGCCCACTTCATGTTCAACGTGATGGGAGTGATCTGGATGCTCTTTGTCTTTAAACATTTTGTGCAGATGGTTGACAACATCGTGCCCAGCTTCGCATCGGTGCACCCATCCGGCATCAACGCTTTCATTGAATCACTCTCGGCGGACGACTATGCACAGATATCGACCCTGCCCCGGTCGGAACTCTCCCCGAAGCTGGCTGCATTACAGGAACAGTATATCACCTACCAGGCCTCTGTTTCTTACGGACTGTCTCTCTTCCACACCCTGTTCAACATTTGCAACGTCACACTGATGATCTGGTTTGTGAAGCTCTATGAAAAGATTTGTCTCACCCTGATCAGGCCGAAAAAGGGAGAAGAAGAAGACGAAGAGTTCATATTGCAGTATATCTCTACCGGACTGGCTTCTACCGACGAGCTCTCCATCCTGCAGGCAGAGAAAGAGGTGGAGGTATATGTCACGCGGGTGAAGAAGATGTTTGGCTTTGTGAAAAAAATGACCAACCTGAAGAACAGCGACAAGAAGTTTCTCAAACTCTACAACCGGACCGAGAAATACGAAGATATCAGCGACCGGATGGAAGTGGAGATTGGATCTTACCTGAGCAAGGTGACCGAGGGGAAATTGAGCCACCAGAGCAAGGAACGAGTACGTTCCATCCTGCGGGCGGTAACCGAAATTGAAAGCATTGCCGACTCGGCCTGTAACATTGCCCGTCACCTGAAACGCAAGATGGAAGCAGAGACTGAATTTGAGGAGTGCATTCTTGAAAATATCAACTCCATGTACGAACTGATGGACAAAGCTCTCGAGAACATGCAGAACCTATTGAAAAACAAGAAGATTACGGAGTCGGACCTGGTAAACAGCAAGCATATAGAAAACAGCATCAACGAAAAAAGGAATATGCTGAAACGGGAGAATGTGGAGAATCTCAATCTGAAACGATATTCCTATCAGAATGGTGTGTTTTACATTGATATCATTTCAGACTGTGAGCGAATGGGTGATTACATCATCAATGTGATTGAATCACTGGAAAAAAAATAATATTAGTGCCAATGAATGACTGGAAAAAAAGACTGAACATAGTCTACTCCACCAATCCTGACTATCATTACAACAAGGAGAACGAAGAGGTTACAGAGACACTGCCCAAAGAAAAACAGTCGCTGCGGATCAGTCTCGATAAGCGGAACCGAAAAGGCAAAGCGGTGACACTGGTCACCGGCTTCACAGGGAAAGAGGACGACCTGCAGGAGCTGGGCAAGCTCTTGAAGACCAAATGCGGCGTGGGGGGATCGACTAAAGAGGGTGAGATTATCATTCAGGGCGATCATCGTGAGAAGGTGTTGGGAATCTTGCAAAAGGAGGGATATGCCAAATCTCGCATCATCTGAGAGTCACTACCTCCATGTGATCAAAGCCTCTGCCGGATCAGGGAAAACACACCGGCTGACAGGTGAGTACCTTCATCTGCTCTTCTCGGGACCGCAACGACACCGCCACATTTTGGCGGTCACCTTCACCAACAAGGCAACCGACGAAATGAAATCTCGCATCGTGAAGGAACTTTATCGGCTGGCATCGGGCGAAGCCTCCTCCTATTTGCAGGAGCTCATGAACGACTTTTCTTTGAATGAGAAGGCCATTCGTTCGCAGGCTAAAGACATTTTGGAAAGTATCCTGCACGATTATTCGGCTTTTTCCATCAGCACGATCGATCGCTTCTTTCAACAAACCATGCGTGCTTTCACCCGTGAAATGGGATTGTCAGGCGGATATAACATTGAGCTGGATGAATCCTCCTACCTCATGGAGACGGTCGATCTGATGCTCTCTGAGCTGGAGCTTCCGGAGAACAAGGTGCTTTCCGATTGGTTACTGCTCTTTATGCAGCATAGCATTGAAGAGGGAAAGAGCTGGAAGATAAACCGACAGGTGCTGGACTTGGCTAAACAGCTATCAAACGAGACCTACAAGTCGTTCTCGCGCCAAGAGGAAGAAATGATTCGGGACAAGGAATTCCTTCTTTCCTACCAGCAGACGCTTCAGAAAATTGTATGCAATTTCGAGAAGGAAACGAAAGAAACAGGAGAAAAGGGACTGAATACGATGAACCGCTTCGGGTTGCATTTTTCTGATTTCAGTGGCGGAAGCCGCTCTCCATTCTCGCATTTTGCAAAATGGGCAAACAGAGAAATGAAACCGCCCACAAACACGTTCATCAATCTGGCGGACAACCCGGAAAAGTGGATAACCAAAACCACACCACCCGAGATACGTGCAGCCATTGAAGCGGCCTATTCCGAAGGATTGAACGATGCGGTAAAAAAAGCCATCTGGCTTTTCGAGAACAACATCCATTACAATTCCGCGCTCAGCATTCTCCGCAATTTCTATACCCTCGGCATCCTCAGCGATATCAAAAACAGGCTCCGCAAACTGCAACAGGAAAACAACACTTTGTTTCTCTCAGACACCACGGAATTGTTAAACAAGATGATTGCCGGTACCGACTCACCGTTTATTTATGAAAAAACAGGTACACGGATATCCAATTATATGATCGATGAGTTTCAGGATACCTCTCGCATGCAATGGAATAATTTCAAACCACTGGTCGGAGAGAGCATGGCTTCGGGTAACTTTAACCTGATCGTGGGCGATGTAAAGCAAAGTATCTACCGATTCCGGAATTCCGACTGGCGCCTGCTGGAGACGCAGGTATCCAGTGATTTTCATGCGGAGAACATCCGGGAACAGGTGCTGGATACCAACTGGCGAAGTGACGCCTGCATCATACAATTCAATAATGCCTTCTTTTCTCAGGCATCTTCCATCCTGCAACAGGAATTTGACAATGCGACCCAGGAGCTTGCCGACACACAAATCACTGACGCCTACAGAGATGCTTATCAGCATGTTCCTCCCCAAAAAAAAGAG
Organism: Proteiniphilum sp. UBA1028; assembly: GCF_002316955.1. NCBI lineage: Bacteria > Pseudomonadati > Bacteroidota > Bacteroidia > Bacteroidales > Dysgonomonadaceae > Proteiniphilum > Proteiniphilum sp. UBA1028. The sequence continues at coordinate 4,037 of NZ_DCEN01000029.1, read as the reverse complement.
AGCGGCGGGCAGGTGAGGATCACCTTTCTGAAAAACGAGAAGGAAACGGCGTCGGACTGGAAAGCGAATGTACTGGAGCAGCTGCCGTACGAAGTTGAACAGCTGCAGGCTCAGGGCTTCCCGCCCAAAGACATAGCCGTGGTTGTGCGATGGAACCACGAGGCCGTGGCCGTGGCCCAGGCACTGCTTGCCTACAAAAAAAACCATCCGGGCTCACCCTACAAATTCGACATCATCTCCAACGAAGCGCTGCTCATTGGCAGTGCACAAAGCGTGAAGGCGGTGATCTCCCTGATGCGCCATTTCCGGAATCCAAAAGACAAAACACGACGGATGATGGCGGCATATGAATACTTCCGGTTCCACCACAGGGCAACACCCGATGAGGCGCTACAGTCATATTGGGACGGCGCAGAAGGCGACTTCCCCGACGAAGTAAAACAACACATAAAAGAGTTGGCCTCACTCCCCTTCTACGACATGATTGAACGCTTTTTTGCCCTTTCTTCCGAGGCGCTCAACGAACAGGAAAATGCTTATATCCAGGCTTTTTTGGATATAGCGATGAAGTTCAGCTCCCGCAACACGACAGACTTGGGTACGTTTCTCGATTGGTGGGATGAGAAAGGTTGTCAGAAGGCGCTCTTTTCTCCGGAAGACCAGGATGCCATACGGCTGATTACCATCCACAAATCGAAAGGGCTGGGTTTCGGAGCGGTGATTATGCCCTTTGTAAACTGGGGTGTGGACCATGCTCCCAACCACAACGATATTATTTGGTGTAAGCCGGGAGTGGCCCCTTTTGATCAATTGAGCGTAGCTCCCCTCAAATATGGCAAAACCCTTACCGACACTATTTTCAGAAACGATTATCTGAACGAAAAACGATTTACCTATATCGATAACCTTAACTTGTTATACGTGGCTTTTACCCGGGCCAAGCACCGGTTGATCATGTTTGCCCCAAAACCCGATAAGCCGGAGTCGATCACTACCGTGGCTGACCTATTGTGGCGAAGCATCACAGCCCCTCAAGTCAAAACGGACGACAAGAAACAATTTGTTACACTGTCCGAATATTTTTCCGAAGAGGAGTGCGCAGACAGGTTCACCTTCGGCTCATCCTCTCTGCACGAAGGGGATGAGAAGGCGGGAGCACCATCGTACAAAACCGGCAAATGGCAATCGCACCCGTTCAGTAATCGTCTGAAGCTGCGTCTTAACTCGACCGGTTTTTTCAGTGACGACGGTCGCCGTGATTATGGAAAAATGATGCACGATATGATCAGCCACATAAAAACGGTGACAGATATACCCGTGGCTGTGGAGCAGAAGATATCGGAAGGAGAGTTGCAGGAACAAGACAGGGACAGCACCATCAGAGAAATGGTTGACATTCTCTCTCTCCCTGAGATAAGCAATTGGTATAGTGACCAATTCACGGTACTGAACGAAGCACAGGTACTGCATCCCCGCATGGGGTTAAGCCGTCCCGACCGTGTGATGATCCGTAAAGACGAAGTGATTGTGGCCGACTACAAATTCGGGGAATTGGTAGATCCGCGATACAACCGGCAGGTACAACGTTATGTGAAAGCCATCGAAGAGATGGGCTTTGATCGTGTAAAAGGATTCGTCTTTTATGTGAAGCTCCGCAAAGTTGTTCCGATATATCCGATATAATTAAATAATTCCCTCCCCTCCCTGTATCGGTGTTTTGTTTTCAATTTAACAAGTTTGCCGTCCATTGCCGACACAAACAGCTTACCATAGTCTGTAGGTAAAATCATATTAATTAATCAATCCGGAGGAGACCTGCGCTTCCAAAGGAAAGCACCGTTAGAGGTATTGTAGGCGTAGATCAAACCCTTGTCGGCGGGAGTGTCGTACCATCGCCTGCATCAGCAGCCTTGATTTCTTTGGCGGTATTGGTATAAAAAAGCATCTTATCCTGCAGAAAAACCGAATCACGGTCAACCGTAATAATGTTATACCCACCAAAGGGCTGTTCTGCCCACAGATTGGAGCGGCACATTACGGCATTCACTCCTTCATAACTCATCGCTCTGGTCGTATATCCCGCTTTCAGACCAGTTCGAATCATGATTGCCGGGGAGAACCTAATAAGGGACTTTCAGATCATCCAGAAGAGACTTTGCCGTGCGCAGCCGTACGAGCCAAATTCCGTCATATTGCCCGAAACAATCACAAAAGCAATGTCTCGAATCGATGAACTTGCCTTTAGTTGGCTTTCCCGTTATAAAAAAAATCACTGAAGAAAAGCACCTGATATTTTACTGCGTTGCTCCAATAGGGTCTGTTATGAGCGCCGGGACGGGAGATAAAATCATGTGGAATGTTACGGTAAAGCAACTCTTCGTGCAGCCGTTCGTTTACCTGGTAGAAGAAATCTTCCGTGCCACAGTCGATAATGATCTTCAGAGAGTTTGGAGTCAGCAGATGCAGCTGCCCCATCACGCTGTACTTTTCCCAATATTCCGGGTTATCCTTTTGTTTGCCGATATGGTCAGCCATATCCCAATTGTTGGGAAAAGGGCGGATATCCACTCCTCCGCTCATGCTTCCACAAGCTCCAAACACCTCCTGGTTACGGAAAGCCAGATATAACCCGCCATGCCCCCCCATGCTCAGTCCGGTAATTGCGCGACCTTCACGGGAAGGAACCGTTTTGTAATGTTGATCCACCCACCCAATTAATTCTTTGGAGACGAAAGTTTCGTACTGAAAAGCCGAATCCACAGGGCTATCCCAGTACCAGCTGCTGAAGCCTCCATCGGGACAGACAATCATGATGCCGTAATGGTCTGCCAGTTCTTTAATATGGGGGGAATCCCTGACCCATCCATCGTAGCGTCCGCTGTATCCATGAAGTAGATAAAGCACCGGGAAAGCAGTTTGCCCGTCATAAGACCGAGGTTTCACAATAACGGTTTTGACATTTTTATGCATCTTATTGCTGAACACGTTCACCGTATCCACAGTGGCGGAGAAAACTCCTGTAGCAAAAAGAACAAACAACATGTAACCGGTTAATAATCTTCTCATTGTATCTTAGTTTACAGATTATAATCCCAAAGATACAAAAAACAGCATTGCGCCTTTCAATAATTTTGTTTTTACTTTGCCGGTTCAACCTTTTTCCTTCTACCGGTGTTAAAAAAAACGGCGATAACAGACAGAACAAATGGGTTGGGTAAGACGTTTGACTATCAAGTATAACATTAAAAAAAACAGTTCTTATGGATATTCAATATAGAATCGACGAGAAAAACCTGGGTAGTTTCTTTATTGAGAAGGAGGGACGGCAGGTTGCGGAACTTGATTTCGAGATAAAGGACAACATTCTGAATGCTTATCATACGGGAGTTCGCCCCGAGTTGGAAGGTCAGGGAATTGCAGGCAGCTTATTCGACGAAATGGTAAAATATGCACGCAAAAATAATTACAAAGTCATCCCCTCCTGCTCTTATATCCTAGCTAAATTTCGCAGACATCCGGATGATTTTACGGATATCTGGCATCGCAACCAGGATGAACCGACAGGCGAGGCATGTGGTATTAAACCCGGGAAATAGGCAGAAGGAGAGACATTGCAAATTGAAATAGACCGAGAGAAGATGACCGGCAATCTATTATTTCGTAAAGTAAGTAGACTGGTGCTACAAAATAGACCGTCGGGTCGTTCTACAAATATCTCTTCTTGAAATATCTTTTGTTATGTAAGAACGTCCCGACGGATTTTTCGCATCTGTGTTCTGCGTGGATAACCTAAAAAAACATTTAAGCAATTTGCTCTTATTTCATTTTGAGAACAAGCGATGAACGACGATTGTTCACCCGAAGACACAAGAGATCCTGTTAAATATCAAGTATAAACGTTAACAGCTTTTACCGGAGCCATCGCGTGATATCTCAGTTCTTTGCATTTACTTATCCTCGACAATATGATATTGGGCCAGCCTGAAACAATTAAAAAAGAGGGTGCATCACACAATGTGAACCGACCCCCAAAAGTT
>NZ_DCEN01000006.1:0-4901 GCF_002316955.1 Proteiniphilum sp. UBA1028 | reverse complement strand
TCTGTCTGCCGATTGTTAATTGTATGGTGTCACTACTTATTGCCTGTAACTTGTTGTTTACGTTTTAAATATACAACTTTCGTAAATAACTGATTTATAACATTCGTGTATAATTATCGATGTGAAAATGTTTTGTATTTATATCATATTGTTTATCTGTTTGTTATGCTTTAATTAAAATATTTTATATTTTTGCATATACGAATGTTACATAAAATCAAGGACGATGAAAACAACGGATTTGTTGAGCGAATTTGAACGGAAAATGATCGTACAGCGATACAGTTCCAACTCCATTCAAAACTACAAGAGCGCAGTGAGGTGTTTCCTGCAACTGGCCCAAAAAAAATATAATCACCCACTGGAGATAACGGAAACGGAGATCGAGAAATACTTGTTCTGGAAAATTGAAAAACATTGCATCGGAACCTCTTATCAACGTTTGATCGTGGCCTCAATAGATAAGTTTTATCTTTCCATGTTCAACAGACAACTCAACATCAAACACCTGTATCCGCGCACGAAGAACAAAAGTCTGCCGGTGTACCTGACTGCCCGGGAGGTGAGCCGCTTGATGGCTAAAGTGACCAACCCGAAGCACAAATGTATCGTCCAACTGTTATACGGATGCGGACTGAGGTTAAACGAACTGCTTCACCTGAAGCTGACCGATATAGACTCAAAGAACAAAATTATCCTGATCAGAAATGCCAAAGGGGGTAAGGACCGGGTGGTGATGCTTTCTCCTCTGTTGCTGGAGTCTTTAAGAAGTTATTATAAAACACATCATCCTGAAGTATATCTGATTGAGGGACAGGGTGGGGGGCTTTACTCGGAGAAGAGTGTGCAGACCATTGTTAAAAATGCAGCTTCGAAAGCGGGCATCACCAAAAAGGTGACCCCTCATACCTTGCGACACAGCTTTGCCACCCACCTGCTGGAGAATGGAACGGACATACGCTATATCCAGGACCTACTCGGCCACAAATCGGTGAATACGACCGAAATTTATACGCACATTACCGATATTGCGCAGTCAAGAATAAAAAGCCCGCTCGATCTGCTCTGATATAGGAAGCGGCTAATGTTTTTTATTCAATTCGAGGATATGAACCTATGTGGAATTATTTGATTACAAAAATAATTGTACCTTGCAGCATTGTTGTCTTTTTATGTATACTTGATAATTATTGACGTATGACTCACACACCACTGAAACGAAAAGAGGATATCGGACTGTCGCCGTATGAGTTGAAATTCCGGGGAAGGCATCGTTCCCAAGAGGTGGAGATGTCCGTTTTTGATATCGACACAGAATCTGTGAAGGAAGAAACAATCCACTCCATAGAAGAGCTTCGGAAGTATAAAGACTCGGGTACGCTCACCTGGCTGAATATTGACGGACTGCACAATGAGAAACTGATGGGGGAATTGGCGGATAACCTGCACATTCCGACCGAGATATTGTCGGACGTGATGGAGCCGGGTACACGTCCTCAGACGGAGGAACTCGACAACGGCCTCTTTGTCTCCATCAAAATGATGCAGTTCAACGATGCGTTGAATCAGGTGTCAATCGATAATCTGAGCATTGTGTTGCTAAACAATATGTTAATTACGTTTCAGGAAGAAAAGAGCGATCTCTTTAATCCAATAAGAACCCGCCTGAGGAAGCACAATAAGAGATTTCGGGATTTGGGAACGGACTATCTTGCCTTTGCCCTGCTTGATGTGGTGATCGATAATTACATCTTTATACTGAGTGTGCTTGGCGAAAAAATTGAGACACTGGAGAACAAAATGGTGCTCAACCCCGATAGGGAAACCCTGAGAGCAATCAACTTGCTCAAGCACGAGCTTAGTGACCTGGGGCGTTATATAAAACCAGCCAGGGAGGTGATCTCCAGCCTCGTGAAAATGGATGGCGATTTTATCACTCCGAAAAACGACAAGCACTTTAAGGAACTTCAGGATAATATAAACCAGGCAGTGGAGTTGCTGGATTATTACCATGAGCTGCTGTATGACGTGCTCAACATTTACCACTCTTCCATGAGTACCCGGCTGAACGACATCATGGCACTGCTGACGGTCTTTTCCGTGATATTCATTCCCCTCACTTTTATTGTGGGTGTCTATGGAATGAATTTCGACAACATGCCTGAGTTGCATTTGCGACACGGCTACTTTATTGTTTGGGGAGTAATGATGCTGATTTCCATCGGCATGCTCTGGTATTTCAGAAGGAAAAAGTGGTTCTAAGGCTTAAACAGACAGGGCTTAATCCGGCAGTTGCCCAAACTGCGAACCAAGCCCTGTAGCATTCATACTATGGAAGAAGCTTTACATCTTGCCGCCGCCGTGTTTACTGATGTGGTCAATAACGGGGCTGATGTTAAAGTAAACTCTCTCTACGCCGAAACGGTTTTCCCCGAGTGAGAGATAATTCACCTTCAGATTTTTCAAGATCTTGTCCTCTCCGCCAAAGTTAAATCCAAGGAAGGGCAGAATATCGTATTCGTGTGCCACTTTGATCACGTAGAACGGTGTTTTGTCCGACATGCCGTCGCCGGTGCCGACGATGGCGTCCTGCACGATTCGTCGTTGTTGGGCTACCTTCTTATATTCTTCCGTATTGTTCTGTTGCGCATATACCAGCAGTTTCGCATTCAGTGCACGCAGATTGAACGGATCTTCCTGCAGCAGTGCATCGGAATACCGCAAAATAGTTGCGTAATCCTCTGCGATGAACGACTTTTTCGATAAGATTGCAGCCAGTTTGCCGTTGAATTCGGAGGTGTCGGTGGGAACATATCCCGGCTGGTACACATAGCCGAAGTAGAGATGTCTTCCTTCTTCCGGTGTCATATTGGTGGCTCCGGACTGATATTTTTTCATCAAATTCGGATAGTAGTAGGACGAAACCTGTTCTCTCACGTTTCTCTCTATCTGTGCAAAATCGGGGGCCTTAAAAAAGTCCTGTGATTGTGCCTGAAACATTACGAACATGCTGAGAGCAAATAAAAACAGTGATCTTTGCATAATATTTGTTTTAATTGTTGCGAAACAAAACAAATGTATTTTCTAAATTTCGTTTTGACAAAAAAACTCTCCTAACAAAGCTTAAAGAGATTGTTTCCCTGAAACGGTCACGCTCTTGTCGATCTTTGAGATTAATCCCTGCAGTACATTTCCCGGCCCCAGTTCTACAAACTCGGTAGCGCCATCGACAATCATCTGCTGTACGGACTGTGTCCATTTCACCGGAGAGGTGAGCTGGGCAATGAGGTTTTTCTTGATAACTGCGGGATCCGTTTCTCCCACGGTGGTGACATTTTGATAAACAGGACAAACAGGTGCCAACACCGGAGTAGCTTCAATCGCTTCCATCAGTTCCACCCTGGCCGGCTCCATGAGCGGCGAGTGAAAGGCACCGCCCACCTTCAGTGGCAAGGCACGTTTGGCACCGGCTTCTTTCATCAGCTCGCATGCTTTTGCGATGCCATCTGTAGATCCGGAAATCACAATCTGCCCGGGGCAGTTGTAGTTGGCCGCTACCACCACATCGTCTATTGATGCACAGATCTCTTCCACCTTTTCGTCGGGGAGTCCCAGAATGGCAGCCATGGTAGACGGATTCGCCTCACAGGCTTTCTGCATTGCCAGGGCACGGGCATGGACCAGCTTTAATCCGTCTTCAAACGACAAAGCTCCGGCTGCTACCAGGGCAGAAAACTCACCCAGGGAATGTCCGGCAGTCATGTCGGGTTTGAATTCTTCTCCCAGGGCCTTTGCCAGTATCACCGAGTGCAGGAAGATGGCCGGCTGGGTTACTTTGGTCTGACGAAGATCTTCGTCGGTGCCGGCAAACATCAGGTCGGTAATCCGAAAGCCCAGTATTTCGTTCGCCTTCTCGAAAAGATCTTTCGCTAAGGGCAGCGTATCGTATAACTCTTTTCCCATGCCCACAAACTGGGCCCCCTGTCCGGGGAATACGTATGCTTTTTTCATATTTTTGAATCGTTATTTTCGTTTAGATAATTAATGATATTAACAGGTCAGTCCCGTTTTTGTTTTTCCCTGATCTCCACGCGGCGTATTTTACCGCTGATGGTCTTCGGCAACTCATTCACAAACTCAATCACCCTTGGGTATTTGTAGGGAGCGGTCACATTTTTTACATGATCCTGAATCTCTGTGGCCAGCTCATCGCCTGCTTTCGATTTGTACTCCTCCGCCAACACAATGGTGGCTTTGATCACCTGCCCGCGGATCTCGTCAGGGACGCCGGTAATGGCACACTCCACCACGGCAGGATGGGTCATCACGGCACTTTCCACCTCGAATGGCCCGATGCGGTAGCCGGAACTCTTGATCACATCGTCGGTGCGGCCCACGAACCAGTAATAACCGTCTTCGTCACGCCAGGCCATGTCGCCAGTATGATACACATGGTCGGCATAGACCTGTTCGGTAAGTTCTTTATCCCGGTAATATCCCATGAACAAAGACAGGGGGCGCTTCTTATCGGTATAGAAGACGATCTCTCCCTGTTCGCCGTCCTCGGCAGGCCGTCCGTCGTGCGTGAGCAGGTCCATCTTGTAGAGTGGGTTGGGAACTCCCATGGAACCCGGCTTGGGCTCAATCCAGGGGAAGGTGATGATGGTGGGCGCCGTCTCGGTCTGGCCGAATGCTTCCATCATCTTGATGCCGGTCTGCTTGTAAAATGTTTTAAATACCGACGGGTTGAGCGCTTCTCCGGCTGTGGTACAATACTCCAGAGAGGAGAGGTCGTACTTGCTCAGATCTTCGCGGATAAGAAAACGGAAGATGGTGGGAGGAGCACAGAACGAAGTAATCCTGTAGGTCGAAATCATGCGGAGCATGTCATCGGGGATGAA
>NZ_DCEN01000089.1:5524-6653 GCF_002316955.1 Proteiniphilum sp. UBA1028 | reverse complement strand
ATTCCGGGCGTACAGGTTGTGGCCGGGAGTGATGTGTATGGCATCAAGAGAGAACGTTTTCTGAAAAGGGTCACCGATTATTACGCAACGGCAGAGCAGGAAGTGGGTGTGGAGCTGTACGAAGACTACAAAGATCTGATTGCCCGCACAGACATCGATGCTGTGGTGATTGCCACGCCCGATCACTGGCACGCATTCATGGCGATTGACGCAGCCAAGGCCAAGAAAAACATCTATCTGGAGAAACCCCTCACCTTTACCATTAAGGAGGGACAGATGCTGGTGAAGGCGGTGCGCGATAACGGAGTTATTTTGGGCGTTGGCAGCCAGCAACGTTCCGATGTTAATTTCCAGCATGCCGTGAAGATGGTGCAGGAAGGGAAGATTGGCAAGATTGAGCGGGTGAATGCCTATGTAGGTGGGCCTCCCACACCGTATGACCTGCCGGAAGAACCCGTGCCGGCCGATTTGAACTGGCCGTTGTGGCTGGGCCCTTCGGAGTATGTTCACTACAACTCACAGCTGAATCCTCCTATCTCCCTCAATCCCGAGCAGAACGAGCAGTTTTGGGGTGGGTGGCGCTGGTACAAGGAGCTGGGCGGCGGTTTCACCACCGACTGGGGAGCCCACATGTTCGATATTGCCCAGTGGGGACTGGGGATGGACGAGAGCGGCCCGGTCGAGATCATTCCTGCCGGTTTCGAAGATACGCAATTTCTCACCTATAAATATGCGAGCGGTGTGGTCATGACCGAGGAGCCGTTCAACGAGAAGAAGACCAAGGGCGTGAAGTTCTGGGGCGATAAAGGATGGATTGAAGTGTCGAGGGAACATTTCCTTGCTTCCGACGAGAGCCTGCTTCCTCCCACGGTAGAAGTCGCTGAGGGCGCTTACGAAACTAAAATTCCGCATCTGGAGAACTTCGTCAACGCATTGAAGACAAAGACCGATCCGGTGGTGCCTGTGGAGATCGGGCATCGTTCCTGCACGGTATGTACGCTGGGTAACATTGCCTACGACCTGGGCCGCCCCATCAAGTGGGATCCTGCTGCCGAGAAGTTTGTGGACGATCCCGAAGCAGATGCACACCGGTTATTCAACAAGACCTACAGCGAAGGGTATACGCTCT
>NZ_DCEN01000089.1:0-5309 GCF_002316955.1 Proteiniphilum sp. UBA1028 | reverse complement strand
TGGCAGCTTTTGTTGCATTTATACTGTTTGCTGAGGCTTGAGCATGATGCCCAGTTCATCCAGTTGTTCCTGCTCCACTTGCGACGGGGCGTCAATCATCACATCGCGACCCGCGTTGTTTTTGGGGAAGGCAATGCAGTCGCGGATGCTGTCGAGTCCCGCAAAGATGGAGACGAAGCGGTCCAGTCCGAAGGCTATTCCCCCGTGGGGAGGAGCGCCGTACTTAAAGGCATTCATCAGAAATCCGAATTGTTCCTGTGCCCTTTCTTCGGTGAAGCCCAGCACGGAGAACATCTTCTTTTGCAGGGCGCTGTCGTGGATACGGATCGACCCGCCACCAATTTCCACGCCGTTGATCACCATGTCATAGGCATTGGCCCGCACTGCCCCCGGGTTTGAATTGAGCAAGGCGATATCCTCCGGTTTGGGAGAGGTGAACGGGTGATGTTTCGCGAAGTAGCGGTTCAGCTCCTCGTCCTTCTCCAGCAGGGGGAAGTCCACCACCCACAGGCATTTGTAGTTGTTTTTGTCCCTCAGTCCGAGGCGCGATCCCATCTCCAGGCGCAGTTCGGAGAGTTGTTTCTGTGTTTTCTCCGTCTCCCCCGCCAGCATCAGGATCAGGTCTCCCGGTTTGGCGTTGCACTTTTCGGCCCACTTTTTCAGGGCCACTTCGTCGTAGAACTTATCCACCGACGACTTGAGTGTTCCGTCCCCGTTGTAGCGGAGGTATATGAGTCCTTTGGCCCCAATTTGTGGCCGTTTCACGAAGTCGGTCAGCTCGTCCAGCTGTTTGCGTGTATAGGAGGCACACCCTTCGGCACAGATGGCACCCACATATTCGGCGGAGTCGAACACCCCAAAGTCGTGCCCCGTGGTCAGCTCCTTCATTTCGGTGAAGGTCATCCCGAAGCGCGTATCCGGCTTGTCCGACCCGTAGAGGCGCATGGCATCGGCGTAGCTGATGCGGGGAAAGTCCGGGATCTCGATTCCCTTTATTGTTTTGAAGAGATGCTTTGTGAGCCCTTCAAAGGTATTCAGCACATCCTCCTGTTCCACGAACGACATTTCGCAGTCAATCTGCGTGAACTCCGGCTGGCGGTCGGCCCTCAGGTCCTCGTCGCGAAAACACTTCACGATCTGGAAGTATCGGTCGAAACCCGATACCATCAGCAGCTGTTTGAAGAGCTGGGGCGACTGTGGCAGGGCGTAGAACTCGCCCTGGTTCATGCGTGATGGGACAATGAAGTCGCGTGCCCCTTCGGGCGTGGAGCCGATCAGCACCGGCGTCTCCACCTCCAGGAAAGCCCGCTCGTCGAGGTATCGTCGAGTCTCGAACGCCATCCGGTGACGCAGCTCCAGGTTCTGGCGCACCACGTTGCGTCGCAGGTCCAGGTATCGGTATTTCATCCGCAGCTCGTCGCCTCCGTCCGTTTCCGTTTCGATGGTGAAGGGCGGTGTTTGGGATGCATTCAGTACAGTCAGTTTGGCGACGATGATTTCGATGTCGCCGGTAGGGATGTGCGAATTCTTGCTGGAGCGTTCCTTCACGGTTCCCGAGACCTGTATCACCCACTCGCGGCCCAGTTTGTTAGCCTGTTCGCAAAGCTCGTGATCCACCTCCTGGTTGAACGACAGCTGTGTGATGCCATAGCGGTCTCGCAGGTCGATGAACGTCATGCCGCCCATCTTCCTGATTTTGGATACCCAGCCGGCCAGGGTCACCTCTCTGTTTGCATCGGCCAGCCTCAGTTCGCCGCACGTACTGTTTCTATACATATGATATCTGTTTATTTTGCGTTTTTAGTAGTGCAAATGTACATAATTCTTGCGTTATACGGATGTTTACACAAAAAAAGGCAGGAAGATTTGAGATTGTCAGAATAAAAACGTACTTTTGCACCCACATTTTGCAAATATCTTTGAGGGATGCAGCGTACGTATGTTCGCTCCTCCCTTGAAAAAGAGAGTTCGGAAACGTTTATATATATTTTCGGGGTGTAGCACAGTCCGGTTAGTGTACCTGCTTTGGGAGCAGGGGGTCGCGAGTTCGAATCCCGCCACCCCGACTTAATAATCAAGGAGTTATATTGAGAAATGTAACTCTTTTTATTTTTGGTTTAAACATTTTGATCCGTATACCGCTATACTATTGATAACTTTTCTTCATCATTCAAAAAAACACAATATCAGGAGTATCACAGCTCCCTTACATGTCACCATTGCTCACCAATAATTGAAATGCACATTAATTAATTTGTTGAATGTTGTAGGAATAAATGCACGTTTAGCAGTGCCGTAATAGTTGCCTGTGGACTGCCAAACAGGTATAAAAACAAAGAAATATGTAATGTTTTGTAATGTGTTTCTCACCAACAACCTATAAAATATTTTTTTTTCTATTATATATTTGTGACATTAGTTAAAGACGATTGAGAAATTGTAAAATATTTAATTTTACCATGTTTCTCTTTGTCAATCATCTGAGGGAAACGTGAGTGATCGTTACCATTTGTCTTTTGCATAGCCGTAGGCATAGGGTTTGTTTAGTAATAATCATTTTAAAAATCATGGTTTATGAGAAAAATTGTTCTGTTTTTCGCAGTTATTGCCATGTCGGCAATTACCATCACTATCTCTTCCTGTTCCAATGATTTGAGCCTTATTGAGGAAGAAAGTTCCAATGATTTGGACCTAGTTGAGGAAGAAAGTGCTGTTGCCCTTACTGCCGGTACGCGCGCAGTAGAAGTCCCCATATGCTTAGATCCCTGTCGCGATGTACAAGAGGTTCGCCTTATGGCTGGACAATACTATGAAGCCGGAAAAGTTTACGTTGTCAACAACAGAGAAAATTTGTACGTGGCTTACGAAACTACCGGGGAATGGAAAATGAAAGCAATCCACCTTTATGTGGGAGCCTGCGACAAGTTACCGGTGAATAAATCAGGCAATCTTGTTCCGGGACAATTCCCTTATAAGGTGGAATTTGACGGGTTAAAAACCTTTTATTATGTTGAAATTCCGCTTGAAACACTTCCCGAAGGATGCGTGTGTGTGGCCGCTCATGCCGAGGTGGTAAAAGTGGTTAACGGTGAAATTGTACGAAGCGAAACAGCCTTTGGAGAAGGCGAAAAAGTGGGCAAAAACTGGTTTATGAAATTTCAATATTGCATAGCCCTTTGCGAACCGCCGGCTGAGGTATGTTACCAGGACGAAACAGCCTGGGCTGCAGGCTCCCGGTACGTAACACAAGGCAATTGGGCAACCTATACTCCTTATGTTGCCAATACTCCCATTAATGTTTATGCCGGTCAGACCTACCTGGTGGGAACCGTAACTTTTTCCGAAGTGGTGAATGGTAAAGTAACCATTACTCTCGCCGCGCTCAACGGAGCCCGGTTGCAGAATGTTGCCGAGTCGGTAAAAATTCAAGGGTACGAAACACCACCCAGTGGGAACCCGTCGCCTGGCCTGTTTACTACCTACAAAGGCAACCAGTCAACCGTAATAGTTGATGCATACGCTTATTATGGTATCCATTTAGATGTACAGCGTGTTGTGGATTGTCCTGATTAATAGTATAAACGGTAAAAAAAGGCGGTACGGCTCCGCCTTTTTTTGTTTGTCAGCGATTAACGGCAAATCATTACACTTGTGCTCAACACAAATATTCGGAGAAACGTATGAGTCCTTGTCAGACAGAATATTGCACTTGTCGATTCATTTTGATAGGTGTTTTTTGTGACCTGTGGTGCTTACCCCAATTGAAGACCAGGTCCTCTTTTTCGTATAATATTCCTCTTATTCCGGTCTAATGTAAACCGGATCAACTCCATTTCTATTTGAAGTATATTAGAGCGATATTAGGAGTCGCATCAGTTTAGGTATAGTCGATGATCATCGGAAGACACGGTATAACTTGTCCTTTTCTAAAATATGTTTATATGCACTGAAAATTGAAAACAGGGTGAGACAGATCGTGGCCACTTAACCCAATGTTATCTCCCCATTTTGGTTTTTTTACCGGGATAAAAATTTTCATCAATTCAATAGGCTAGGCACTTTTTCTTCTGTGACCACACAATTTTAGACTGATGGTTATTTAAGCAAAACGACCCAATAAATGGGNNTTGAATAAAATTCAAAACAGTTTCTAAAATTTCGGTGAATGTTTTTTTATTAGGCCATACATAGGTCATGAATTGTGAATCAACCCAAGATCAGTCAGATTTCCTATGAACTAATTATAAATATTCGTTAGCTTCAATTAAAAATAAGGAATATGTTTAACCCGTCTCAGTCTAGCCCTAAAAGCCTTGATCTTGGCATTGAAAGATTCCGCTTAAGCACTTGCAAAGCGTCTATCTAAATAATTAATAATGGTATAAGTGGGCTACTATCCTCCTTTTTGAAGCATTGAAGGTCTTGAAGACTGATTGTTCTAGGCTTAATACCATCTGTCCAATCGTCAAATTACAAGCTCTCCAAGGTTGATCTGAGAAGTTGGATATGTATTGAGAATTTTGTGTTTACACCTAACTGAGAGTGTATTAGCAAAACGACCCAATAAATGGGCCGTTTTAAATGTTTTCACAACGGAATAATCCTTATTGTGAATTGCTTTCAGATAATTTCACAAATATATAACATTTTAAATACTTTGAAAATTGTTTTAAGTTAATAATTGTTTATCTTTGAGGGGTTGAATGGAATTATCTCTTTCTTAATACAATACATATGGAAAAAAGAATCTTAGGTCTTGATTTGGGTACGAACTCGATAGGATGGGCACTTATTAAACACAGTTTTGACGAGAAAAAAGGTGAAATTTTGGGAATGGGAAGTCGTATTATACCCATGGATGCTGCAAAAGTGGGTGAATTTGAAAGAGGTAATCCCGTTTCAGCTACAGCAGATAGAACAAAATTTAGAAGTGTACGCAGACTCTATGAAAGAGATGTGCTTCGTCGTGAAAGGCTTCATCGTGTTCTGCATATTCTTGATTTTTTGCCGACACACTATGCTGAAAATATTGATTTTGAAAATCGGCCGGGTCAGTTCATGAAAAATAAAGAACCTAAGCTGCCTTATCAGGAAATATCTAATAAGAAATATGATTTTATCTTTAAAGATAGTTTCCAAGAAATGGTGGATGATTTTAGAATAACCCAACCGCAATTATTTTATTTGAAAGCCAATGGTTCCGAGAGCAAAATACCGTATGACTGGACCATATATTACCTGAGAAAGAAAGCCTTAAGCGAAAAAATAAAAAAAGAGGAACTAGCTTGGATATTGTTGAATTTCAATCA
>NZ_DCEN01000070.1:23765-40909 GCF_002316955.1 Proteiniphilum sp. UBA1028 | reverse complement strand
ATTCCCGCCGGGTGTACTCATAAACCGCTGCAGATCGATCGATCTGCAGCGGTTTATGCCATAGAAACGGTTTCCGTGTGGCAACCGTGCAGCCTTCACTACAGGCTTGTTTAGCACTTGTACCAAGAGAGTTGTTCATTTAGCAAAAAATGCACCAGATATGTAGCGACTAATGTTCTCTAAACGTGAGTGTTATTTATTTAACAGGCATGAATATGCCGACGTATCGCCGTAAACACTGTTTTTTCGACTTGAGGTTGTTTATTGAACTGGCTTGAACGGGGACGTGGCTTTTCTGCGACTTGTAACATTTCAGAACAAATCATAATTTTATCTAATAGAAGCTGGCCGATTTTTATAAATAAAAAAAAAGATATTACATTTGCTCAAATGATCTACAAAATACTATTGTGGAAAAATATTCAACTCTATTTACACTAATCCTTTTATTTCTTATATGTTCGTGCAACACGAACAATAAAGAAAAAATCTCAACATACCCCATACTTACCTCCGATTTTGAAAATACCCTTGTAATAGACGGCTTTGCTGAACCTGTTCGCTATACTACAATAGCCTGTCCTGGCAATGTAGATGCCATTATTACCTTCCTTATTGATGACGGGACGTATGTTAATGAAGGAGATGTTATGTGCATTCTCGAGGATAATAACAGTAAAACCTCTCACGATAACTTGGTTATTCAACTTGAGACGGCAGAAGCACAATTAAGTAAAGTAAAAGCTGATTTACAGATGCAATACGCCATGCTTGAAGCGCAGGTAAAAAACAATAAAGCCGATACCGAAATTGCACATTTAGACTCACTACAACTACGTTTTTCCACCCCCACACAGAAGCGAATCAAGGAATTAGAACTTGAAAGAGCTATTATCGAGAAAAATAAATTTGAGAAGAAACTCGAAGCACTTGAGATCATAAATCAATCTGAAGTAAAAAAATTAGAACTTAATATTCAACAATTAACAAACCGGTTAACCTACGCAAAAACAATCCTCGATGGCCTAACCATACGCGCTCCACATAAAGGATTAGCCGTCATATCTAATTCAATGATGACAGGAGAAAAGCTTAAGATGGGCGACAATGTATGGAGTAATATGCCGCTGATAACTATGCCCGAAGTATCTGAAATGAAAGTAAAAATGATGGCGAGCGAAGTGGATTTTCGCCAGATAAACGAAAATGACTCCGTAAGTTTCAGTTTCGATGCCATGCCCAATAACATTGCTTATGGAAAAATCACAAAAAAACTACCTGTCGGGCAACCTTATAAAAGAGATTCGAAAGTAAAGTTTTTTGAGGTGGAAGCTTCAGTCGATAGCGCGCTGCAACTTCCAGAAACCGGGTTCACTGCGAACTGCCGGGTATTCATAAAACAGGTCCGCGATACTATAGTGGTGCCGCAAATAGCCATTTATGAAGAAGACTCTCTTAAAGTTGTATATGTGAAGAGTAAGAAAAACAGATACGAGATGCGCCAAATAATAACCGGGCTCTCTTCTTCAAAAGATGCCATCGTATCACACGGATTAAAGCCGGGAGAAGTTATCGCTTTAATTAAGCCACCGCTATCTATGGTGAGAGGAAAAACGCTGCTAGGCGATTCTACAAATATGAAAAGGGCAGTTAAACCTGTCACATCCCGGTAAAGATTGCAGCGAGTTCAGTAAAACAAGACTTTATCTAAAATATTTTCAAGCCATTTCATCAAAATGAAGAATTTTTCAAAAATATTGGTCCTCATCGTTGTTTGTTCGCTACCTTTTGTGGCGTGCAAAAAAAAGGAAACCAAGCAAATACCTGTTGGAAAAGTAGCCCAGGGTACTTTATTTATCGACTTGTACGAAGAGGGTGAAATAGAGGCAATTAACTCTGTAAACATTGTAGCGCCAATGATCTCGTGGCGATATGGGAACCTGAAAATAACCGAATTGGTTAAAGACGGAGAGGAGGTGAAAGCAGGCGACACATTAATAGTGTTCGATCCGTCAGAAGTACTGAAAGGTATTGTGGAAGCAGAGTCTAGCATGGAGATTGCACAGGCGGAATTCGATAAAATGAAAGCACAGCAGCAATCGGAGTTAGAAGAGCTGAGGGCTGCTTACGAAGTCACACGTATTTCTCATGAGATATCGAAAATCCGTTTCGAGTCTGCCGGCTACGAATCAGATATTAAGAAAAAAGAAATACAGCTGAACCTCGATAAAGCAGAAATTGCGCTGGAAAGGGCAAAAGAGCAAATTGAGAACCGCATAAAAATTCAGAAAGAAGAGATCAAACAAAAAAACCTCTCCATCATGCAGTTCCAGTCGAGGCTCGACGAAGCACGCGAAACACTTCAAAAACTGTCGGTAGTAACCCCCTCTTCGGGTATCGCCATTTTATCGAAGAACTGGAGCAGCAACAATAAATTTCAGATTGGCGATCAGTGCTGGAGTGGGTTTCCCATTATTCAACTTCCCGACTTATCATCGCTTAAAGCAACGGTAAAAATAAATGAGGTTGACGTGGCCAAAATAAGCAAAGGGCTGAAAGTAGAAATTAAACCCGACGCATTTTCCGACAGCGTTTTTTCGGGAACAGTAAATTCAATTGCCAATCTGGCAGTGAACAAAGATGAGTCGTCAAAAATAAAAGTGTTCCCCGTTGAAATACTGCTCAACGAGTCCGATAAGAATTTGCTTCCCGGGCTTACCGTCAGCTGCCGAATAATTATGGACAAAGTGGAAAATGTACTTTTCATTCCGCTCGATGCTCTTTTTACCGAAGGTGACATAAGTTTTGTTTACAAAAGAAAAGGTGCCGGCTATGAAAAAACGGAAATAGAAACCGGGATAAACAACACCGATTATATAGTGGTTGAAAGCGGATTGAAAAAAGGCGAAGAGATAGCACTGGTAAATCCTTTTGCAAAAGAAACGGAAGAAAAGAAAACCGAAAACGCAGAGATATAATGAAAAGATCACGATTATATAGCCTGTTTTTTGCGTTCATTGCCACAGCACTTCTTTTTTCGTGCAAAAAGACCTCGGAACCCGTGGGCGGAAGAAGAGCATCAGACGGCACTGTTATTGTTGAAACCGGAGAACTGGCGGCAGTAAACTCCCGCTCTGTTGTCGTCAACCGGTACGGAAGGCAATGGTACCAGATGAAAATCGTGGGGCTGTTGAACCACGGCGAGATTGTAAAAAAAGGCGATTCAATAGCGCAACTCGACCCAGCTGATATTAACAAATATATTCTTGAAAGCGAGAGCAACCTTGAGACGCAATTAGCTGTACTGGAAAAACTGTATGTAGAACAAGAAAACAAAAAACAAGAAAGCGAATCGAGAATTAGAAACGAATCGGCAACATTCGATTTGAAAAAAATTGAATGGGAAGCATCACGTTTCGAATCGGAACGATTGAGAAAAATAAGACAACTAGAATACGAGCAGGCAGTCATCAATCTAGAAAAAGAGAGAAAAATATACGAACTTAACAAAGCCATCAACGCCTGCGACTTGCAAATACAGGAGATCAGAGTTGAGCAGATAAAAAAAGAGCTTGAAAACGCAAAAAACCTGATACCATTGCTTACCTTGCGTGCACCTGTATCGGGTGTGTTTCAGATTGCTACAAACTGGCAAAGCTCCAACAGAAACATTTACAAAATCGGCGACAATATTTACGCTGGCAATAACCTGGCCATAGTTCCTGAACTGGAATTTATGAAAGTGAATACCCAGGTAAACGAAACAGACTTTTTGAAAATCGCACTCAACCAAAAAGTTGCGGTAAGGCTGGATGCTATGCCTAAAGTTGTTTTTGATGGTGAAGTTGTCTATATAGGAAAACTTTGCAGGCTGAAAGACCGGAAATCACGGCAGAAAGTGTTCGATGTGGAGGTGAAGATATTAAAATCCGACGAACGATTAAAGCCGGGGATGACAGTTAGTTGTGAATTTCTTTAAACAAAAATTATGCAGTACGGTGAAAATATTCGGTTGGCGCTACAGGGTTTGACTGACCACAAGTTTCGTTCTTTCCTAACCATGCTGGGAATCATCTTCGGCGTGGCATCCGTTATAACAATGTTATCCATAGGAGAAGGAGCAAAGCGCGAAGCCATTGCCAAATACCAGGATCTGGGTGTGAACAATATCATCATAAGAGAGAAATCTCTCTCCGACGAAGAGCTGGAAGAGGTGAGGGCAAAGTTCTCGCAAGGGCTTTCCATTCAGAATGCCCAGGTGATTAAAGAAATAGTACCCGGTGTGGAAAGAATTGCCGCACAAGCTGAAAAAAATACTGACGTGAAATACAACGATAAATCGGTAAAATCTACCATTATCGGTATCACTCCCGACTTTCAGGCAATAATGAATTACAAGATACAAAATGGTTATTTCATCAGCGAAAAACATTACAACGAACGCCTGAAAGTCTGTGTACTGGGTGCGGGAGTGGCTGCCACCTTTTTTAAAGGAGAGGATCCGATAGGGAAATTAATAAAAATAGACGATCAGTGGTTGGAGGTTATCGGAGTACTTGAATCGAAAAGCCTTTTTACGGAGACCGTAGGCGAACTGGCTGCGAGGGACCTGAATACAGATGTTTACGTGCCTCTCTCGTTATTTCTGAACCGGTTTGCACGTGAAAACGCACTCTCCAGCGAAATTCAGCAAATAACCGTTCAACTGAATAATTCGGACAAACTGGTGGAAGCATCAAAAATCATTAACGAAATCCTGCGCCGCCACCATTTCAATAACGACGACTACAGCATTGTTATTCCTTACGAATTACTGAAACAGGAAGAGAAAGAGCGGCAAATCTACAACTTTTTATTAGGTGCCATTGCTGCCATATCCCTGTTGGTTGGAGGAATAGGAATCATGAATATTATGCTGGCAACAGTCATGGAACGAACACGGGAAATAGGTATAAGAAGGTCTGTGGGAGCACGCAAAATTGATATCATGAACCAATTTGTAACAGAATCGGTAGTAATAAGTATTACAGGCGGGCTTATAGGTGTAGCAGTAGGAATCATTCTCTCTTTGTTTGTAACGCTATTCACAGATATCAGCACATTTATCAAGCCATACGCTGTACTTATCGCGTTCTCCTTCTCCGTTATTGTAGGGGTAAGCTTTGGATATTTACCCGCTAAAAATGCCGCAAACCTCAAACCTGTAGATTCTATACGCTACGAATAAGTAAAACAGTATGTTAATTAAAATAGAAAACTTGAAAAAAAGCTACTCGCTTGGAAAAACTGAGATACCGGTAATTCACGGCATTGATCTAAACATAAAAAAAAATGAGTATGTGGCAATCATGGGGCCTTCCGGTTCCGGCAAATCCACTCTCATGAATATCCTGGGCTGCCTTGACACACCATCAGAGGGTCATTACTTTCTTAACCATGTTGATGTCAGCACGCTCGATGATGATGCCCTCTCAGTTATGAGGAACAAAGAGATAGGATTTATTTTCCAGAATTTCAACCTGTTGCCAAGGCTCAATGCCATTCAAAATGTGGAACTGCCACTCATCTATTCCGGTACCCCGAGCAATCTACGCAGAGAGAAAGCACTAAAGGCACTGGATAAGGTTGCATTGACCGACCGTATGAACCACAAACCTTCCGAACTGAGTGGAGGGCAACGCCAGCGGGTCGCCATTGCCAGGGCTCTCGTAACAAATCCCGGCCTGCTGTTGGCCGATGAGCCTACAGGTGCACTTGACTCAAAGACAGGTGAAGAGATTATGCGTTTGTTCGATGAGTTGCATAAGGAAGGAAATACAATTATTCTTATCACCCACGAACAGGAAATTGCAAATTTTGCAAACAGAAACATTTATCTGAAAGATGGCATGATCCATTCCGATAAAATAAATTCAGACAAGAAAATTATTTTAAACTCTAACCGGCAACAACAATATTCTCCCATAGAAAGTAACAATAACACAAAATCGATATGAGAAAATTACTATTTACAGTCACATTACTGTTCCCATACTTTGTTTTATTGCAAAGCCAGCCGGTGCAGACACTCACGCTGGATGAAAGTATTGAAATTGCTAAAAACAAGAGCTTTACGATGTTGAATCTGGCTGAGAATCTTAAAATAGCCGAGTTCAACTTAAAATCCGCAACCAGCAGGTTAAAGACACATATAGATATGACTGTCTCCTCACCTCAATATACAGAGACTATTGAAAGCTGGAAAGACACGACCGGCATAACATTCTACTACCCCATCAAAGAGCTGGGTTATGCAGGTACTCTTACCATTAATCAACCGTTGCCTACAGATGGAAATATTTTTATTCAAAACTCATTGTCAAGCAGCGAAAATCTCGAGAATAATTATCGCTCATCCCGCCTGAGAACACGAGTCGGGTTCAACCAGCCCCTCAACTCTTTCTATGCATACAACAGCATCCGGTCAACACTGAAAAGGGCTGAGCTGGACTATGAACGTTCAAACAAGCAGTTTAAAAGGGAAGAGCTAAACCTTGTGTACCAGGTCAGCAGTGCCTATTACAACCTGCTATCGCTGCAGAAAAGCACAGAGATTGCATCACTCGACCTGGAGCGGCAGACCGAAGCCTATGAGATTTCACAGAACAAGTATGCAGCAGGCCTCATACGCGAGGTAGATGCATTGCAAATGGAGGTCGACCTGGCTGAGGCACAGAACAATTACGATATTGCAGTATTAAATGAAACATCAGCAAAAAATTCATTTAAAGAGCTGTTAGGGCTAGACTTGAATGACAGCATTGCGCTAAACAGCGAGTTCAGATATGAAATTGTGGTAATAGACGCTGAAAAAGCAGTTGAGCTGGCACTTAAAAACAGGTTGGAAGTCAGGGAGCAGGAGATACAGATAGAACTGCAAAAGCTTAATATAAAGCAGCAAAAAGCGAACGGAATGATACAGGGGAGAATAGATGCATACTTTGAAAAAGCCGGTATAAATCAGCAGTCCGATCCGGGATTTTTCAACTCGATAAAAAACTCATATCATAATTTGATCGACAGAAACGCCAGTTATGGTGTCGGCCTTACAATATCCATCCCCATACTCGATTGGGGTGAAAACAGAGCACTAGTCAGAGCCTCCGAGTCGAGATTGAAACAATATTCATACAGAAAAGAAGAGGTGGAGCGTGAAATAGAAACCGAAGTAAAAAATCTAATAGCAAGCATCAACAGTAACCTGAAGAGATTGCAGGTCCTGGAAAAAAATGTGCAGGTAGCCGAAAAAAGTTTCGATATTACACGAAAACGTTTTTCCGATGGCGATATCGACAGTCAGGATTTAGCGCTGGAGAGAAACCGGCTGAACAACGCCTACACATCTCATCTCAGAGCCTATATAAATTACCAGTTGTCGCTTGCCGACCTTGCTAGAAAAACTTTTTATGATTTCCGTAATAATCAGGAGATACAATAGGCTTTGAAAGGTTAAATTGCGTGTCAATGGCACCATACTTTGATGATAGACAACAGATGCTATAGGTTTGAAAGCGGCATGCAAAAAGTCCGGAAAGAGAGCGCAAGCGGGTCAATATATGTTTTGTGCTCTCATTCAGTTTTTTTCATCCACTCAGCAAGAATTACAGCATCATACCCCAGCTCCCCTGCCTTTATAAAATCTGCTTTGGCAGCTACCTTGTCGAACTGGCCTAGGCGTACCCGTCCCCTCAGTACATAGAAATAAGGATTATCCATCTGCGATTCCCCGATTGCACGCAAATCTGCCGAAGCTTTAAAGAGCTGGCCTGTATTTAAATAACATTCGGCACGGTTCATATAAAAAATGGGATCAGGCATGGATTCCGATTTTATAAGCCCGGAATATACCCTTTCGGCTGCCTCCCAATCGTCGTCCAGCTTATAAAGTAAAGCCCCGCTAAGCTTAGTGAATATATTCCCTGCATCAATAGCTTCCGAAGCCTTAAAATCGGCTTCAGCTTTCTTGCGGTCGCTCTTTTCAAGAAACAGCAACCCTCTGCGGTAATAAGCCTCCACATTTTCGGGATAAAGGCGGATAATAGTGTTGTAATCTTCCATGGCCTCGTCCAGCCTATCCATATCACAAAGAAGAGACGCCCTGTTATGCAAGGCCACATCGGCCAGAGGATTGTTTGCGAGAGATGCTGTGAATGATATGTATGCATCGTCATATAACTTTAGCTGACGCTGCATTATGCCAAGGTTCAGCAGTAACACCGGATTATTTTCATTCATCGGGTCAAGTGACATAGCCTTCTGCAAAGCAAAGGCTGCACTGTCAAACCGGTTCACCTCAATAAAATCAGCCGATCTCTTAACCCAGCCCTCGTAGCTTTGCCCGGAAATAGGTAGAGGGAGAAGCAGCAACAAAACTATAAAAAATGGAAAAAAATATCTCATAAAAAAGAGTGATATGCAGATGTGACCAGCAAAATTAAACAAAAATATCTATCTTTGCGACTTCATTAACTAAAATAAGAATAAATCAATATGCCTCCCGAAATTTTCATTACTCGAGCCGACTCGCTAAATACTAACCCGGTGAATGTACAATTGGCTTCGGCAGCCGAACTGATTAAAACCGGCCGGTTTGAAGAGCTGTTCGATAAGTTCCTTACCGGCAGCATCGACTTTATAGGTAAACTTCTTATTGCCCTGCTTATATTTTATGTGGGAAAATGGATAATCCGCCGAATCACCAAATTTTCATACAGTGTATTTGAAAAAAAAATCTACGATACCGCGCTGCGCAGTTTCCTTTTAAACATTCTCAACATCCTCCTCTTCACCACTCTTGTCATTATGATAATAAATATTGTAGGCACAAAAACTGTCTCCATAGCGGCACTTATTGGATCGGTAGGACTGGCGGTAGGGTTAGCGGTGAAAGACAATCTTGCCAACTTTGCCGGCGGGGTAATTCTGCTTTTCAACAAACCATTCAAAGGAGGTGACTATATAGAGGCACAGAACGTGTCAGGTACGGTGCGCTCCGTCGGTATTTTATACACCACACTCACCACTCCCGACAACAAGACCGTACATATTCCCAACGGGCCACTTTCAACGGGAAACATTATTAATTACAGTACCCAGCCTACACGTCGCCTCGATCTGAACATCAACGTCGACTACGGGTCCGATGTGGAACAGGTGAAACAGCTGCTGCTCGATATAGCTGAAAAACATCCGAAAGTGCTGAATGACCCCGCACCATTATCGCGAATGGTAAAGATGGGAGACAGCTCAATTGATTTCGTGCTGAGGGTCTGGACATTGTCTGAGGATTACTGGCCGGTTACGTTCGATCTGAACGAACAGTCTTACGAGATTCTTAATGCTAACGGCCTGAATATACCGTTCCCGCAGATGACTGTACATCTGGCCAAAGATCAGGGCACCGCAAAAAAAGGATGAAAGAGGATCTGACTCAGACAAAAAAGAGATAAAAAAGTGAATCTGGTTCCGGCTTGGGACGTAAACCAAATGCCCGTCTTGTGGAACGCAAACCAGAAGCCCGGCATGAAAACACAATTCAGATGACCGCCCTGAAACGCAATTCAGATGACCGCCCTGGAACGTAAACCAGATGACCGCCATGGAATGGGAATCAGAACTCCGACCTGAAATGGAAGCGGATCTTCTTAAAGTCCTGCTGCGCCATCATCAAGATATAACTCGATTCTGCCAGAAAAACATCCCTGCCCTCTTTGTCGTGTGCCATATACTGGTATTTCCGTTTTTTGAAATCCTCCAGCTGTACCGCATCATCGCTTTCAATCCAGCACGCTTTGTACAGGTTAAGAGGTTCCCACCGGCATTGTGCACCATACTCATGCAGGAGGCGGTACTGAATAACCTCAAACTGAAGCTGTCCTACTGTCCCAATGATTTTTCTTCCGTTGAACTGATTTACAAAGAGCTGAGCAACGCCTTCATCCATAAGCTGCTCAACACCTTTATGCAGCTGTTTCGATTTCATGGGGTCGGCATTCTCAATATATTTGAACATCTCGGGAGAGAAGCTTGGCAAGCCCTTGAAGTGCAGCTCCTCCCCGGCTGTAAGAGTATCGCCGATCTTAAAGTTGCCGTTGTCGGGCAAACCTACTATATCACCCGCATAAGCCTCATCAAGAATCTCCTTTTTCTGCGCCATAAAGGCTGTCGGCGACGAAAACTTCATCATCCGGTTAAACCTCACATGCTTATAGTTCACATTCCTCTCAAACTTGCCGGAGCAGACCTTTACGAAGGCAATGCATGAACGGTGGTTCGGGTCCATATTAGCATGAATCTTGAAAACAAAACCTGTGAACGGCTCCTCATAAGGTTTCACCACACGCTCAATAGCTTGTACCTGACGTGGCGACGGTGCAATATCAACAAAACAGTCGAGCAGCTCTTTAACCCCGAAATTATTCAGCGCAGAGCCAAAAAAAACTGGTGCCAGCTTACCGGCAAGATACTCTTCGCGATTAAACGAGGGATACACCCCGGTGATAAGTTCCACATCGTCGCGTAGCTTTTTCGACAACCTGTCACCAATATGTGTCTCTAACTCAGGCGATGCAATATCGAGTCGTACCGACTCGGTCACCATCTGCTTGCTGGGCTTATAGAGATCGAGACTGTTACTGTAAAGGTTGTAAACCCCGCGAAACCGATCTCCCATGTCGATAGGCCAGCTGAGGGGCCGCACCGCTATCTGGAGCTCCTCCTCCAGCTCGTCAAG
The DNA here is from genome assembly GCF_002316955.1 of Proteiniphilum sp. UBA1028. NCBI lineage: Bacteria > Pseudomonadati > Bacteroidota > Bacteroidia > Bacteroidales > Dysgonomonadaceae > Proteiniphilum > Proteiniphilum sp. UBA1028. Next base: position 30,138 of record NZ_DCEN01000070.1, on the reverse strand, counting down.
AATTTCAAAAGCATCTTTACCTTCACGATCAAGCTTGTTCACAAAAACCATTACCGGCGTATGGCGCATACGGCACACCTCCATCAGCTTACGCGTCTGCATCTCCACACCCTTTGCAACATCCACCACAATAATCACACTGTCAACTGCGGTGAGTGTACGATAGGTATCTTCCGCAAAATCCTGGTGCCCCGGCGTATCCAGGATATTTATCTTGTGATCATTATAGTCAAACCCCATAACTGATGTGGCGACAGATATTCCGCGTTGCTTCTCTATCTCCATCCAGTCCGATGTAGCGGTCTTCCTTATCTTGTTCGATTTCACGGCTCCTGCCACGTGAATGGCGCCGCCAAAGAGCAGTAATTTTTCCGTAAGTGTGGTTTTTCCCGCGTCGGGGTGACTGATCACAGCGAATGTACGCCGGCGTTGTATCTCTTTTTTCAATGTCATCTATATAATAATTCCTCTATATGAGTTGTTTGATCTGTTTTCTTCAGATTGAAAGAAACGAGTCTCCTACTACAAAAAGTATCTTTTATTTCTAACGTACAAAAGACTTATTGACTTTCAACACACTATGAATAATTGTTTTTTATATTCAAAGTTCCCGGAGCAGGTCAACAATTAATCCGTTCTACTTCAATAACATAAAACATCGTTTTAGCGACTCCTTCCACTCCGGTATCTCCACATTAAAGGCGGCACATATCTTCGAGAGACTCATCACGCTGTATGCAGGCCGCTGCACAGGTGAACCATACTCCTCAGATGTTACAGGCGACAGCTCACACGATTCAATACCTGCAAGCCTTTTTATTTCCGAGGCAAAACCATACCAGGTAGTATCACCCCTGTTTGAAAAATGATAAATTCCGCTCTTCCATCCATTCTCTTCTGACGACTGCAGAATATGAATTATCATCTCGGCAAGATCGGCAGCATAGGTCGGCGCACCACGCTGGTCGTCTACTATTGTCAGACTCTTCCGCTCCCTCATCAGCCGGATCATTGACTTCACAAAATTATTGCCGAAAGACGAATACATCCACGATGTGCGAATAATAGCCCAGTCGCCGCCTGCCGCCTTCAGTTCTTCTTCGCCAGCCAGCTTCGATTTGCCGTAAACAGACAGGGGGTTTGGTTTCATATCTTCGGTATATGGAACATCGGAAGAGCCATCAAACACATAATCCGTTGAGATCTGGATCACCTTCACGCCCTCCTTTTTTGCAACCCTGGCTATGTTCCCCACCGCTACTGCATTAACCTCGAATGCTTTTTCCACATCATTCTCCGCTTTGTCAACAGCTGTATAAGCAGCACAGTTCACAATATACTCAATCCGATAGTTCCTCACATAAGATTCAACCTGTTGAATATCTGTAATATCAACCCCGCCTACATCTGTAAAAATAAAATGAAACGGCAGATTCATACGCCCCGTCATCGCTTTAATCTCACTGCCCAGCTGCCCGTCTGCCCCGGTCACCAATACATTCTTCTGCACTAATCCGTAAAAAAACTGCTGCTTCGGGGTCTCCTTTTCCGTACCTCCCAAATGTTTGGTCGATGCTGTAAATATTGCCATAAATCTTAATTTTCAAATTAAAACACCTGCTCCTTGTCTATATTCTTATATTTTTCCGATAGTAGGCGCAATAACGCAGTTATCTGTTTCACAGCAACCTGCGTATCAACGGAAATCTCCCTGTTTTGCAGTTTCAGCAGCATGTATCCATACAATGCCGTGAAACAGGTTTCAAGCTCAGGGACATCCTTCTCAATCGACTTGTCACGCAATGCCACTATATGGGGGAGTGTATTATAATACAACCCTATATATTCTGATTCACGTGGATCTTTCAGCAACCTCAGATGAACATCGGTCATATCTGCAATGATATTCTTGTTAATCTGAAGATGCCCTTTCTTCTGTACTCCTTCAGACTTCATCATCATGATGAGCCCCTCAAACCAATCTCTGGCTTTTTCGCGCTCTTCCATCGTCTGGTAAACAGGAACAATAATTGACTGTTTAATCTTATCTATATCCAGTTCGCAGGCGCGCAGCAAATCCTCCACCTGCCACATATAGAGCAGGTATTCTGCTATGTTTTCTTGTTTATCGGGAATTTTCATGCTTTACCGCTTTACCTATCTACGGTTATTCTTATCACGGTTAATGGGATTAACGCGCAATATTTTACCGGAGAGACATAACTTTTCACTAAATTTGCCACAAAAATACAACTTTATGGTCAAGTTTCATATTATTGAATCGGGATATTTTCTCGGTGATGGCGGAGTGATGTTCGGCCCCGTACCCAAAAAATACTGGTCGGCCAAGTATAAGGTGGATGATAATAACATGTGCGTGATGTCTCTCCGGTGCCTCTTTATCGAGATAGGAAATAAGCTGATCCTGGTGGATGCGGGACTTGGAGAAAAGCACGATGCCAGATTAAAATTCTACCGGCCTTTCAACCGGAAGGTTATCACAGAAGAGATCCAAAAGATAGGGTACAAGCCTGAAGAGGTAACCGATGTTATTCTTACCCATCTCCATTTCGATCACTGCGGCGCAAGCACAACCTTCAACGAAAAAAAGGAGGCTGTCCCCACCTACCCTAATGCCACCTATCACGTGAGCCTCACCCAGTGGAAGAACTACCGCAACCCGTCGCTTTTCGAGAAAGGATCCTTTTTCCCCGAGAACATTGAACCGGTATACGATGCGGGACAGCTGCGGTTCGTCCTTGAAGATATGCAGTTCGATGAACATATCCGGCTGGAACTTTACGATGGCCACACCCCAGGTCAGATAGTGGTGCTCTTCGATACAGAAGAGGGAAACTATGCCTTTCCGGGTGATGTGGTGCCCACTTCCCTCAACCTTTCGCCGGGCTGGCTATCAGCCTACGACAATAGCGTAGCTGTAGCAATGGAAGAGAAACTGCGTTTTTTGGAAAAGGCAAAGAGAGACAGTCGTACCCTTATCTTTTACCACGACGCTTACACTCAAATGGCTCAAGTATAAATCCGATATAAATCCGACACAATTATGTGGAAAGAAATTTTATTTGCCTATTAGAACCTGCGTCTGCTGGAACTCCGGCAATGGTGATCGTTGTCGGGCTACACCCTTATAAGCGTCCTGCTACGTATCACAGCCGTTTGAGCACAATTAAAAATCGCAAGTTAAGTCCGGAACCGCTTCCTGAAATAAAAAAACAGGCAAGCGCCGAGATTACATTCCAAAGCTGTGCAGGGCAATCTTATCCATGAAGAAACTGAACAGTCCAACAACAAGTATACCGGCCGTGCAGAGTATCAGGCTTGCCTTATTATAAGCATCCGTCCTAAATGGCTGAATCGGGTTTTCGCTGCTGTCTATAAACATTGCTTTCACCACAAGCAGGTAATAATAGAGTGAGACAATAGTGTTGATAACAGCGACAAGCACCAGCAGGTAAAATCCCTTTTCCAGGGCAGCGGCAAAGACAAAGAATTTGCTGAAAAAACCGGCCAACGGCGGAATTCCTCCCAGCGAGAACATTGCCAGCATCATCACCAAACTAATTCGCGGATTCGTTGCATACAAACCCTTATAATCATCAATATTCACTTTGCCCGAATGGTTCTCAACAGATGTTACCACTCCAAAGGCAGCAAGATTGGAAAACAGATAGACAAATATGTAATATACAAGAGCAGTCATCCCGAACGCCGTCCCCCCAACGATACCCAGCACAATGTATCCGGCCTGGGAGATCGAAGAAAATGCCAGGAACCTTTTCAGGTTCTTCTGCCTGATGGCGAACAGGTTCGCAAGTGTGATACTAGCGATAATCAGCCCGTACAGGATACCCTGCCATTGCACAAAAAGGTTCCCGAACACCTTGTAGAGCAGCAGCATCAGCACAAATGCCGCCGCCCCTTTCGATACCACCGAAAGGTATGAGGTGACCACGGTAGGCGCTCCCTCATACACATCGGGAGCCCAAAGATGAAACGGCACTAGAGATATTTTGAAGAACATCCCTGCAGCAAAAAAGACAAAAGCCATTATCTGCAGCGCGTTAGCATCTATCATGGCTGGCATATCGGCAAAATAAAGCGTACCCGTTGTACCGTAGAGGTATGAGATTCCGAACAGCATTATACCCGATGAGAATGTAGCTGAAAGAATATATTTAGCACCCGCTTCTGCCGACTTGTTGCTGTACTTCTCCAGAGCGGCAAGCGTTGCCAAGGGAATGGATGCCATCTCCAGTCCTATATAGAACATCAGGAAATGGCCGCTTGAAATCATAAAATAAAAACCCAGCAGAGTGATTAGCGTGATAAAATAATATTCACCCTTTTTATTGTTTAGCCGCTCCCGGTTGAAAACCTCTGCCGCCTGTAGGAATATGATGATTACAGCAATATTCAGGATGGTTTTAACCACCCCCATCACCGGCACATAACTGTACATCCCGCCAAAAGCACTCCCCGACTCACAGGGCTGCAGGTTAAAAACGGTATGGAGAGTAAGCAGGGCAATAGCTACAACCTGAAAATACTTCATTCCCTTCGCGCCGGCAATCAGATCATACAGTACCAGCGAAATAATAACAATCACCAGGGATACCTCGCTGCGCATGAACATATAATTACTCAAATAATCCATCTCTCTGTCTCTCTTTTTTTTGTTTCTTTATTTATAATTTTTCAATGCCCGGTACCAAACCGGCCTTATTATGCCACCGATACAATTCCGGTTTTATCTGCCATCGGCACAGTGGCGGCCTTATCGTGCCAGCTGTGCAATCACACCACTCATGCTCTCGTTCAGCATATCCGAGAGTCCCAGCGGAAACGAACCTATATACACAATTCCGGCAATCAATATCACCACCACCAGCTTTTCATACCAGACGGCATCCGTCAACTGTTCATGATGCGGATTTTGCAAAGGCCCGTAGAGGAATCTACCCACCATCCTCAATATGTAAACCGCCGTAACCACTATCGACGATATTGCCACTACCGTCAACACTCTTCTGAACAGATCTGAATTTTCAAACGAACCGGTGAAGATGGTCATCTCCGATACAAATCCACTCAACCCGGGGAGTCCCAGCGATGCCAGTCCGGCAATCACAAAGGCAACACCAAGGAACGGCATCACCTTCATAAGCCCCCCCATCTCGGTGATCATACGAGTATGAGTCCGCCCGTATATCATCCCTATCAGTGCGAAAAAAAGAGCAGTCATCAACCCGTGTGAGAGCATCTGAAGCACAGCTCCGGTCATAGACGTCCGTGTAAACATCAATATGGCAAAGAGCACAAGATTACAATGGCTCACTGAAGAGTAAGCGTTTATATATTTCAAATCGCGCTGGTGAACAGCCGCTAACGAACCGTAAATAACACCTGCCGCTGTAAGCACTATGAAAAAGGGCGAAAGCAGGCGGGCAGCCTCAGGCATAAGGCAGATAGCTACCCTGAAACAGCCATATCCGCCCAGCTTCATCAATACGCCGGCATGAAGCATCGAAACTGCCGTAGGAGCAGAGGCGTGACCGTCCGGCGACCATGTATGAAACGGGAACAATGCACCAAGGACGCCGAACCCGAAAAACGTAAGCGTAAAGAATAGAAGCTGTTTATCTAACGGAATATGAATGTTTACAATGTCGGTAATATTCATACTTACGGCACCTGCACTGAAATAGATCCCCAGAATTCCCACGAGCAGGAAGGCCGAAGCGCCCATCAGCATCAGCGTAAGCTTCATGGCAGAGTACTCTTTCTTGCCACTTCCCCAGATACCGATAAGCAGGTACATCGGTATAAGCGCCATCTCATAAAACATAAACATGGTAAATAGGCCGGTAGTGATAAAGAACCCGAAGACACCCGTCGAAAGGAGGCAATACCACAGAAAATACTCTTTGGTAAGCGGCTCAATCTTCCACGATGTAAAGGTACCGGTGAGAACAATTATCGAGGAAAGGCAGATCATCGCCACCGACACGCCATCCACACCAAGCGAAAAAGCGATGTTCAGAGGTTTGTACCACATCAACGATGAAGTAAACAGCATTGGTCCCGATTCGCCGCCATTCCTGGCAATAAGGTAGCGTACCGTCAGATAAGCCGATGACACCACCAACGCCACGCTGCCCGCCACCATTACTCCCAGCACCTGCCTGCGGTTTCGTGCTGCAATCAGTGCTAGTATCATCAGCAGCGGGATAATTACAAATATCGATAAAAAGCTCATATCATCAATTATAAACCTCCGTCCTCACAAAGGGTGAGATGTATTGCAACAAGGAGGTACTGTTTGTCATATAAATATTGTCTGTTATAGTAATAT
>NZ_DCEN01000070.1:21229-23620 GCF_002316955.1 Proteiniphilum sp. UBA1028 | reverse complement strand
GTAATATTGTCTGTTATAGTAATTTCAACAGTGCAGGCTCATTTGGGTCGCACGGCTACCATATTGCCAACAACGTAATAAGAAGAGTAGCCAGCAGAAACACCCACGCGTACCACTGCACGCTCCCAGACTGTAACCCTCTTATAGCCTGCGAGGTGCGAAGGGTGGCCCTCCCCAGTCCATTTACAGCCCCATCTATCACATGGCGGTCGAACCATGCAAACGAACGCGATATGCCGTTGAATATAATTTTCTTCGTGATAAACAGATATAGTTCGTCTATATAAAATCTGTTTGATGCAGCCCTGTAAAGCTTTCCAAAGCCTTTAGCCAAATGTGCCGGATATGCGTTATCTCTCCTGTAGAGGTATGCAGCCACCCCTATTCCTGTCAGTGCCACGGAGACACTGATAGCAGCTACTGTCACGTTCAGACGGATTATGTATTGTGTACCATCGGCCGTAACAAATTTCCCGAAAGGGATAAAGCCACCGGCGACGGTCAACAGAGCCAGGAACAGAAGCGGGATAGTCATCGAACGGGGACTCTCGTGAGGCCTTCGACCATCGCGTACTTTATACTCCTTGCGCCAGAATATACTGTAATAGAGCCGGAACATGTAAAAAGCAGTCAGTCCCGCTATCACGGTCATCCATACACCCATTCCCGTGCTAAACCCATAGGCGGCGGTAATTACTTCATCTTTGCTCATAAACCCTGAGAAAGGCGGAATACCTGCTATCGACAGACAGGCAATTAAAAAGGTGATATGCGTGACTGGCATATACCTGCGCAAGCCCCCCATATCCTTCATCTCATTACTATGAACGGCATGGATTACCGAACCCGCGCCAAGGAACAAAAGCGCCTTGAACATTGCATGTGTAAACAGGTGAAACATGGAAGCCATATACCCCAACCCCCCGTGTTCATGCTCACTAAGCCCCATACCTGTGCTTACTCCCAACGCAACCATCATAAACCCTATCTGGGAGATGGTGGAGAAAGCCAGTACACGTTTTATATCGGTTTGCGCTATCGCTATAACAGCGGCAAACATAGCCGTAAATGCACCCACATATGCAATACCATGCAGCACCTCAGGAGTGAAGCCAACATAGACCGGGAACAGGCGAGCAACCAGATAGACTCCCGCCACAACCATGGTGGCAGCGTGAATGAGCGCCGATACGGGGGTAGGTCCTTCCATGGCATCGGGCAGCCATATATGCAGAGGGAACATTGCCGACTTACCGGCACCACCAATAAAAATCAACGCCATAGCCCAGCTCATTGCCGACACGCCCATAAAGGTTGTTCCAAGGGCAGGACCAAAGAGAGAAGCATCTCCCGGTATCAGCACTCCGAAATCGAAAGTCTGCGTATAGTATGAAAGCACCAGTATGCCGATCAGAAAAAACATATCGGCAAAACGGGTCACGATAAATGCTTTCTTGGCTGCAGCCACCGCTGATGGCTTACTGTAATAAAAACCGATGAGCAGGTAAGAGGAGACACCCACCAGCTCCCAGAAGATATACATCTGAAAAATATTGGTTGCTACCACTAACCCTATCATGGAAAAGGTAAAAAGGGAGAGGAATGCGTAATAACGCCCGAACCCTCTCTCTCCTTTCATATATCCTAAGCTGTAGATATGCACCATCAGCGAGACGGTGGATATCACCACCAGCATCATCACAGAAACCTGATCAAGCATGATGCCCAGATCGATATGCAGCTTCTCACCCACATTAAGCCAGGTGAAATTGCAGGGTGTGACTGACTGCCATACTCCGTTTACATTTTGGGTAGTGAAATAGTCAAACGCCGTATAGTATGAGAGCAGCGTCACCAATCCCGCTACAACGGTGCCGCCCGCTCCGGCATTGCGTGGTTTTAATGCAGTTCCCGACAGTCCGATTGCCAGAAACGACAACAGCGGAAGTATCAGAATGAAAATTGTATAGTCCATAATCAATAATTCGGCTCTCTCTTTCGTGAGAACAGTAGAGCTTTATTTTTTCTTTATTCTTTCATTTGTTCTATGTTATTCACCTCGGCGTTGCCGAATCTCCTGTACACGTTAATTACGATGGCAATGGCGACAGCGGTTTCGCAGGCCGACACAGCAATAGCAAAAAGTGCAAAAAAGAGCCCCTCCATCTCCCCGGGATACAGATAGCGGTTGAAAACCGCAAAATTCATGTCAACGGAATTCAGAATCAGCTCAATCGAGATAAGCATCATTATCATATTCTTACGTGTAAAAAAACCGTAGATACCTGCAAAAAACATTATCAGGCTTACAATCAGGAATGCCTGCAAGGGTACCGCTTCCAACGACGTGTTCAAAATAATCTCTCCCATACTCTATTTCTCTTTCTCTTT
>NZ_DCEN01000070.1:1658-21062 GCF_002316955.1 Proteiniphilum sp. UBA1028 | reverse complement strand
TTTCTCTTTCTCTTTTCTTGCAATCATAATGGCACCCACCACACAGGCAAGCAATAAAACACTTATTGCCTCAAAAGGAAGCAGATATTGGTACTTTTCAATTCCCAGCATCGCGTGGCCAAGGTCCCGCATCCCTATTTCTCCTCCCTTCAAGTAATTGTACGCCCTAGACACATTATTTACAATAATGCACCCGCAAAAGGCCGCTCCTGCGATGGAAAGGAGTGCCGGGTAATTTATTTTTCCAACAGCTTTGCGCTTCATATCCTCTCCCGGCCTGTGAGTAAGGAAGATAGCCATGATAAACATTATCATAATACCACCCGCATATACGCTCACCTGAACGGTAAAAAGAAAATGATAGTTAATCATCAGAAAGAGTCCTGCGGTCGCCAGTAGTACGAGCAACAGATATATTGCCGAGCGAATGATCCGTTTTGCGGTGACGGCAAGTACCGAAAACAGAGCTATCACGGCCGCCAGTAAGTAAAATATAATTTGTTCAGCCATAATTTAATTCACTGCCTCCTTTTTTTTCTTTTCCCTGAGTTTTGATCCGGGCTTATTGAGCTGATGGACAAGCTTCTTCCTGTCGTACACAGCCCCCTCGAAATCGTTGTTGAAGATGATAGCGCCCGACGGGCAGTTTATAACGCAGAGGTTACAGAAGGTACAGCTTCCGTAATCCCAGATATGCCTGTCAAGCACCCTCTTCTTTTTGCCATTGCCATCCTCCATGGTCGCCGCTACAACCTTGATAGTGCCATTGGGACAGTTCATCATGCAAATACCGCACGCCGTACAGGCATGTTCATTGTTCTCATCGTGAGGCATCACCAGTTCGGCACGCCATCGGCCTGAGATGACCAACCTCTCCCTGTTCTCGGGATACTCCATGGTCACCTTTTTTCTCCAGAACTCTTTCCAGGTAACACCCAAACCGCCAAGCAGCGACCTTGCCGCAGTGAAAATTCCAGTGATATATTTTGTAAGTTTATTCATATTCAGATCAATAAATACTCAAATTGTAAATTTCCGCCCTGTTGATAATGCAACGTTGAAAAACCAAACGTCCATTCTGCAGTACCGGGCAGTAATTTCCCTGGCTGCTGCTAATTCAAACCGAACAGGCCCGGGAACAGGTCAGTCAAGGTCCATCCGGCAAGCACTACCACTACCATTACTATAATATTTACAAGATTTATCGGAAGCAGGTACTTCCACTCAAGGTTGAGAAGAAGGTCGATACGCAGTCGTGGAAAAGACCAGCGGACCCACAAGCTCAGGAATATCAGCACAGCCGTTTTACCAAGGAACCAGGCGTACGAGGGTATATACCACATCACCTGATTAAATGTATCCCACCCCTTTATCTGCACAGGCATCCATCCCCCAAGAAAGACGGTGGTGGCTATAGCTGCAATAATAAACATGTTGAGATATTCTGCAAGATAAAAAAAGCCGAACTGCATACCCGAGTACTCGGTATGGTATCCCGCAGTAAGCTCCCCCTCCGCCTCGGGCAGGTCGAAAGGAGCCCGGTTTGTCTCAGCATGGCCCGAGATCAGGTATATCAGTGAGGCTACTATTGCCGGCAGGTGCCCGTTGAATATGTTCCACACATAGCGCTGGTTCTCCACAATCTCCGAGAGCTGCATCGTACCTGTCATCACAACAACTGTCATCAGCGCGAAGGCGGCCGAAAGTTCATAGCTGATAAACTGGGCGCCGCTACGCATTGCTCCAATCATTGAGTATTTATTGTTGCTCGACCACCCTGCCAGAAGCACTCCTATGACGCCAAGCGACGAGACAGCAAGCAGATAGACGATTCCCAAATTGAAATCTACCACCTGCAATCCCTTACCGAAAGGGATAGCTCCGAAAGCCATCACCGATGAGCATATCACGAAAAAGGGCGCAGCATAGAATAGAAACTTATCCACCCTGTTGATATGTATAACCTCCTTGATCAAAATTTTTACCATATCTGCTATACTCTGTAAAAAACCATATTTACCAAGGCGGTTGGGACCCAGGCGGGCCTGAAAAAAAGCTGTCACCTTTCTCTCTGCGTAAATAAGCACCAGCGCGATGGCTGCGTACGATATGAGAAGTGCTGCAAGAACAATGATGCCTTCAGTCAGCGTTGCCCACACCGGCGGCAGGTTGCCACTAATAAATATGTGGATTTCAGAAATCAAACCGTCCAGTTCTAATGGTTGACTATATTCCATACTTCAATTTTGCATTTTCCTTATATATAATTTGACCTGCCTCTCTATATCATTATCCTGATATTACTGTGACAGGGGTTTCATTTTATTCCTTGTTCAACAGATAAGCTACCTGTCGATATCCGGTATCACGTAATCCATCGAGCCACCTATGCCTATGAAGTCGGAGAGAAGCTCACCCTTGCATATGAGCGGCATCACCGATACCGCGGCAAGCGAGGGCGAACGGAACTTCACCCTGTAAGGGAATTTGCCGCCGTCACTCTCTATAAGCACGCCGAACTCCCCCTTTCCTGTCTCCACACTCTGGAAATAGCGCCCTTCCGGCAGGCGGACGATAGGCTTCACCGGTGTCTGGACCGCTCCTGCGGGTATATTATCTATCAGCTGCTCTATTATATGAAGCGACTCCTCTATCTCTTCCAAGCGGTTCATATAGCGGGCATACGAGTCGCCCCCGGTGCGTATAACCTCTTTAAACTCAACCCTGTCGTACAGTGAGTAGGGTTTATGCCTGCGCACATCGCACGACCAGCCGGAACCACGCCCGGCTGGACCGGTAACACCATAGCTTATAGCATCCTCCAGGCTAAGAACTCCCACCTTCACCATGCGGTTGAGGGCAATAACGTTATGCGAGAAAAAATCATCATACTCCTTCAGCTTCTCCCTCATATATGGAATAAAAGCATTTACATCTTTGCAGAAATCATCATAGATATCGAACATCACCCCGCCTATCACGTTCTGGTTGATTATCAGCCGCCCTCCGCAGGCCTTGTCGAAAATATCCAGAACATGTTCCCGCTCGCGCATCCCGTAGATAAAAGCGGTAGTTGCCCCCAGGTCGTTACAGTGCGTAGCAAACGCCAGCAGGTGTGAGCTTATGCGGTTCAGCTCATCCATGATAACACGTATATACTGAGCCCGCGGCGGCACTTCAATGCCGGCAGCTTTCTCCACGCACATGCAGAGGGCATGTCGGTTTATATTTGCAGAGAGATAATCAAGACGGTCGGTAAAATGCAGGATCTGGGGATATGCCATACTTTCGCAAAGCTTCTCTATTCCCCTGTGGATATAGCCACTGTGAATATCTATCTTCTTTACTATCTCCCCGTCCAGGGCCGTGCGGAAGTGCATCACGCCGTGCGTTGAAGGGTGCTGCGGACCGATGTTGACAATGTAGTCATCATCATCAAAAACGGGCGTTGTGCTCTCCACCAGGTTCCCAGCAGCATCTTCAGTAATACCGGGAGCGGTATCCGAAAATTCCCTGCTGGCAATCGTAACGGGATTAAGCGCAGGATCACCGTCATAGTCCTTGCGCAGAGGGAACCCTTTCCAGTCGTCCGGCAACAAGAAACGGCGCATATCAGGGTTGTTAATAAAGCGTATGCCAAACATTGCATACACCTCTCGCTCGTTGAGGTGAGCCGCATTATAGATATCCGTCACAGAGTAAAGCAACGGATTATTCCGGTCGCCCACTGAGGTTATTACAACAATCTCATTTCCCGGGCTTTTTGACGATGAAAGCTGGTATATAACACCAAGCCTATCGTTCCAATCCATGCCGGTAAGGCTTATAAGGTAATCGAAAGGGATCCTTTCGCAGGTGCAGAGGGCTTTTATCAGAGGGTGCAAAAGGCCCGGCTCAACAGTCACGGTCAGCCTCTCCTTCTCTTCTATCACAGCATTGCCTGCAGCAGAGAGCACAACCTCTTTAACAACCTCTTTTAAATCTACTATCATAAAACAAGCATCTTGGTTATTGAACTTCAGAAAAAATAAATCAATGCATACACAGCTAATAAAGTTCAGTGGGTAATTTGCGGTGATCGACAGGCAATGTCCAGCTACCTGCATTCACCAATTTCACCGGGACAGGCTTCAAATTCATTCCCCGGGTCTATGGCCTCACCCGTTTCCGGGTCCCTCAGCATATCGGGGTTATAGGGACGGACGATACGTTTGTTGCCGAAGAACCTCTCAACCTTCACCTTGCGCTGCAGCTGGAGCAGCCCGTAGAAAAGCGACTCGGGACGTGGAGGGCAGCCGGGGATATAGACATCCACCGGAATAACCTTGTCTGCGCCGTTCACAACATTATAGGAGTTCACAAAAGGGCCTCCCGAGATGGCGCACGATCCCATGGCTACAACATACTTCGGTTCGGCCATCTGGTCATATACACGCCGCAGCAGTGGCGCCATCTTATTCACTATTGTCCCCGCAACAATCATCAGATCAGCCTGGCGGGGACTGTTGCGCGTCACCTCCATGCCAAAGCGTGCCAGGTCGTAATGAGCAGCAGCGGCAGCCATAAACTCAATGCCGCAGCAACTTGTGGCAAAAACAAGAGGCCAGAGCGAGTTGCTCCTCCCCCAGTTGACCATCTCGTCAAGCTTGCCTGTCACCACATTTACATTAGCCTCATTCAGCCGGTCAATATATACCTGCAGTGTCTCATTATCCTTGAACTCGCCTGAAGGAAAGTCCTTGATCTTTATATCTTTCAGTTCCATTTCAGCACCCCCTTTCTCCAGGCGTAGGCAAGGCCCAGTCCTAATATCACGATAAATAAAAGAATATTAACCAGGCCGGGCACCCCTAATTCCCTGACTACCGTCGACCACGGAAGAAGGAATATTGTCTCCACATCGAACATCAGAAAAAGAATAGCATAGAGGTAGTATCCCACCCTGAACTGCATCCATGATGTACCATGCGTAGGTAATCCGCACTCATAAGGCTCGCCCTTCTGAAAATTGACAGAGCTTGGGCAGAGCAGCCGGGCAATAGTAATGCTGGCTGCTACCAGTGTGACTCCGGTAAGAAAGATCACTACGAATAGTGATAAGTTATCCATAAATATTGTATTGAATTATTACGATTATGTACAGCTTCTATTGCAGGCATTTTTTCATAACGATGTCACATGAAGGCACCTTCCTGAAACATGTCGTTGAAGCTTTACAGAATAAAAAAAGGATATTTCCTAAAACGTGGCAAAGGTAGCAATTTATTTGTTATAAAAATAAAATAAAAAAACAGCACCAACTACGACGGCCGACCCGATAAGGAATATACCCTCCACATCGGGCTACGGTATCACCGTTTTTTATATTATATATCGAATAAAAAACAATCAATGAATGAATTTCATTATTTTAGCAAAAAAACGTATCTTTGTTGTTATTTAAGAAAATCGACCGATAGAAATTCCCAATCGTTTAATTTATAAATAATTAGTACTCGAATGAAAAAGTTATTATTCATTTCATTAGCATTTATGACACTACTTTCCTGCACCAACACCAAGAGCAGCAAAAGCTCAGGTGAAGCCGGAAGCATTTTCTTTACCGAATATGACACACAGTTCGGTATGCCTCCGTTCGATAAGATTACTTTTAGTGATTACAAACCGGCCTTTCTTAAAGGGATGGAAGAGCAATCCGGAGAGATTGACGCCATCGCCGGTAACCAGGAGGCGCCCACTTTTGAAAACACCATCGCAGCATTAGACAACAGCGGAAAAATGCTGACACGCGTCTCTCGACTGTTCTACGGATTAAAAAGCGCCGAAACAAACGATTCCATTCAGGCGCTGGCTGAAGAGCTTTCTCCTCTTCTGTCAGAGCATAACGACAATATCTACCTGAACGGAAAGCTTTTCGACCGTATAAAAACGCTTCACGACGATACAACAGGCATGAACCTCACTACCGAACAGTACCGGTTATTAGATAACTATTACAAAGATTTCGTACGCTCCGGCATCATGCTGGGTGAAGCCGAAAAGACAAGGCTGCGGGAGATCAACAAAGAGCTCTCTGCACTTACACTTAATTTCGGGAATAACCTGCTTAACGAGACAAACAATTTTAAGCTTGTTATCGACAACAAGGATGATCTTGCAGGCCTTCCCGAAGGAGTGATTGCCGCTGCGGCCGAAGCAGCCAAGGCTGCAGGTGAAGAGGGGAAATGGGCCTTCGGGCTGCAGAAACCCAGCTGGCTGCCTTTTTTGCAATATTCAGAGAAACGCGATCTGCGCGAGAAGCTTTATAAAGCCATGTATAACCGTGGCGACAACGATAATGAGAACGACAACAAAAGGATCATCAACGATATTGTCAACCTACGCATCGAGAAAGCACAAATGCTTGGCTACAAAACACATGCCGATTTTATTCTGGAGGAGAACATGGCTAAAACTCCGGCTAATGTTTACAAGCTGCTTAACGAAGTGTGGGACTACGCACTTCCGCAAGTAAAGAAAGAGGCTGCAGAGCTGCAGGCACTCATTGATGCGGAAGGCGGAAACTTTAAGCTGGAGTCGTGGGACTGGTGGTACTACACCGAAAAACTGCGCCAGCAGAAATATTCACTTAACGAAGAGGAGATCAAGCCCTACTTCAAGATGGAAAACGTACGTGAAGGGGTGTTTGAAGTAGCCAACAGGCTCTACGGGCTGAGTTTTAGAAAGCTGGAAAATGTCCCCGTATATAACCCCGAGGTGGAAGCGTATGAGGTGCTCGATGCCGACGGATCACACGTTTCGGTTTTCTATACCGACTATTTCCCGCGTGCAGGCAAGAATGCCGGCGCATGGATGAGCAGCTTCCGCGGTCAACAGGTGCTCGACGGAAAAAACATAAGGCCTTTAGTTTATAACGTGGGCAACTTTACACGCCCCACAGAATCAACACCTTCGCTGCTTACACTCGACGAGGTGGAGACACTTTTCCATGAATTTGGCCACGCACTTCATGGCATGCTATCCAACGTAACCTATGCCGGGGTTTCGGGTACCAGCGTTCCTCGCGACTTCGTAGAGCTCCCTTCACAGATCATGGAGCACTGGGCATTCCATCCCGAAGTACTCAAACTATATGCCAGGCATTATCAGACAGGCGAGGTGATTCCCGATGAGCTGATTGCCAGGATCGACGCCGCTTCAAAATTCAACATGGGTTTCATAACAACCGAGTTTGTTGCTGCAGCTCTGCTCGATATGGATTACCACACTCAAAGCGAAAAGAGGGAGTTCGATGTGCGCAGCTTTGAAACAAAATCGATGGAGAAGATCGGGCTTATCAAAGAGATTATCCCGCGCTACCGCAGCACCTATTTCTCTCATATCTTCAGCGGTGGCTACTCAGCAGGGTACTACGCTTATCTATGGGCAGAAGTGCTTGATGCCGATGCATTCCAGCCGTTCGTGGAGAAAGGTGTTTTCGACAAGGCAACAGCTACCTCATTCCGCGAAAATGTGTTGTCAAAAGGTAACTCCGATGATCCGATGGTGCTATACAAAAAATACCGCGGCGCTGAACCCAATCCAGTCTATCTGCTCAAAAACAGGGGATTTGTAGAGTAATAATTACTCACCAACAAATATCCATGTCACCGGATTAGTTCATTGAAAATAATCCGGTGATATTGTTCTTAAAAAGATAAAAAAAACGTATATTTGCACGCTTAAAACAAGGAAGCTCGTATTATGCCTCTATTTTTAACTCGTGAATAACGGTTACCAGCCTGCAAAATAACAAATTGTAAACAAAAAGTAATATTGAAATGCAAAACAAAGGATTTATTAAAGTTTTCAGTATTATCCTTACTGCTATCTGTCTGTTCTATCTCTCCTTCACCCTGGTGGGAAGGCAGTACAGCAAGAAAGCGGATCAATACGCCAATGGAAACTTAGCCCTCAAGAGTCAGTATCTTGATTCATTATCCACCGAAAAGGTTTACCTAAACTACACACTCAAACAGGTTCGTGAAAAAGAGATCGGACTGGGACTCGACCTCAAGGGAGGGATGAACGTTGTTCTCGAGATCGATGCAGCACAAGTGCTCTCTTCGCTGGCAAACACCGATGACCCCCTGTTTAATCAGGCACTGAAAGAGACTATTGTGCAAAACAGGCGCGGCAGCTCTTCAGACTTCATCTCACTGTTCCGTCAGAATTACGAAAGGATAGCACCTGACGGCAAGCTGGCCAATATCTACAGCATCACCATGGGTGACAGGGTAAGCCCCTCTGCCACAAACGACCAGGTGATATCGGAACTACGCAAGGAGCTTGTCAGCGTTGCCAATAACTCTTTCAACGTGCTTGCTACGCGTATCGACCGTTTCGGGGTGGTTGCACCAAACATACAGCGGTTAGACCGTGCCGAAAGAATTCTTGTGGAACTTCCCGGAATTACGGAGCCGGAACGTGTGCGCAACCTGCTGCAGGGTAGTGCCAACCTCGAATTTTGGAAGACCTACAACGTTAACGAGCTAGGCTCCTATTTCAACGAGATGAATGCCAGGTCGGGCGAGTATGCCGCAGCAAAGCGTTCGGCAAAAGCAGACGGTGACGGCAGCGAAACAGCACCCGGTGATACCGTTGCAGCCAAGGCAGAAGAAGCAGCCGAAGTCTCATTTGCCCTTACCGATTCACTTCTTGCCGAGGTGACGGGCGAAGGTGAAGAGATAGTCATAAACAAAAGCTTCATAGAGTACTTCAATGAGCCCTACTTCGCCATGAGCGGTGCTTCAGGGCCTATAGTCGGAAGCGTTTCAAAGCTCGACACCGCAGAGGTCAACTTCCTACTAACGCGCTACAAAGATATATTCCCCGCCGATGTAAAATTCAAATGGGGTTTCAAGCCCATCGATCAGCGTGAGACCTATTTCCAGCTGTTCGCTCTTAAAGGTGATGGCAGTAAACGAGGCCCCGCGCTTGAAGGCGACGTGGTAACCAATGCCCGCGCCGACCAGGGCCAGCATGGTTCTGCCTGGGAGGTGAGCATGAGCATGAACTCCGCCGGAGCCAGCCGCTGGTCCACCATCACCGGAGCCGAAATCGGCAAATCCATCGCTATCGTACTTGATGGTTTTGTATATTCTGCGCCAACTGTTAACAGCCGTATCGACGGAGGGCGTTCATCAATCACCGGGAACTTCACTCCTCAGGAGGCCCAGGACCTTGAGAACGTGCTCAAATCGGGCAAGATGCAGGCAGGAGTACGCATAGTACAGGAAGATGTTGTTGGCCCTTCTCTCGGACAGGAAGCTATCCGCGATGGGCTGGTGTCGTTTATCATCGCACTTGCCGTACTGTTTCTCTTCACCTGCTTACTATACGGATTTATCCCCGGCACTGTAATAAACAGTGCACTGCTCCTTAACTTCTTCTTTACTCTTGGGGCACTTGCTGCATTCCAGGCGGTACTCACACTGCCAGGTATTGCCGGTATGATCCTCTCCCTCGCCATGGCAGTCGATGCCAACGTGCTAATCAACGAGCGCATAAAGGAGGAGATGGCAGCGGGGAAAACACTCCGGAGGGCACTTGAAGATGGTTACAAGAATGCTTTCTCGGCCATCCTCGACTCTAACCTGACAACCATCATCACCGGTATCATACTTGCAATATTCGGCGTTGGTGCCATCAGAGGATTTGCCATAACCCTTATCATAGGTATAACCGCCTCTTTCCTCACAGCAGTATTCCTAACCCGAATGGTGTACGAAACCCGCTTAGGCAAAGGCAAATGGCAGAATCTTACTTTTAATACTCTATTTTCGAAAGCAATCTTCAAGGAGTACAATTTCAACTTTATACGCAACAGTAAGCTTATACTTATTATAATAGGTGCATTTGTTGCTGTCAGCATCATCTCATTCTTCACCCTGAAGATGAATGTGGGTATCGACTTTACCGGAGGGCGCAACTATATTGTTCGATTCGACCAGCCTGTCCGCACGGGCGAGGTGCAGGATGCACTTACACCCTACTTCGGCGAGTCCGTTCGTGTAATAACCATTGGTTCCAGCAACCAGGTGCGTATCTCCACCAACTATATGATAGACTCCGATGGATCAACCGTTGAGGAAGAGCTGCGCGGGCTATTAGCCGAAGGGCTTAATGAATTCATGACTCCCGGCAAGAGTATCGACGATCATATTCAGAGTTCTCAGAAGGTGGGTCCGAGCATTGCCGAAGATATGATAAAAAATGCCTTCCTGGCACTCTTCATAGCGCTCATATGCATGGGGCTCTATATCCTGTTTCGTTTCCGCAACATGGGATTCTCCCTTGGTACAGTTGCGGCACTTGCTATCGATGCCTTCTCGGTTATAGGCCTTTATTCGCTCCTATGGAAGATAATGCCCTTCTCCATGGAGCTCGATCAGACCTTCGTGGCGGCTATCCTTACCATTGTGGGTTACTCTATCAACGACAAGGTGGTGGTGTTCGACCGTGTGCGTGAATATATGCATCTCTATCCCAAGCGTGGACTGTTAGATCTGTTCAACGACTCAATGAACGCTACACTGGCACGTACCATCAACACGGGCTTGAGTACCATCCTCGTAATCATCTGTATCTTGTTCTTCGGAGGCGATGCAGTAAGAAGCTTCGTCTTCGCAATGCTTATAGGAGTGGTTGTAGGTACTGTCACCAGTCTCTTCGTTGCCTCTCCCGTAGCTTACAGGGTTATGCTGAAAAGCCATGTCAAGGCAGAAGAGAAAAAAAATTAATAAATTAAGAGTTCATAAAATCATTTTGTAAAACGGGTGGCGTTACTGCCACCCGTTTTCTTTTGAAAAAGAGTAAAAAATGAAAAAGAGTTAGCTCGTATCATAATTTTTTTTTACTTTTGCACTCTCAAATCAAGCCACAATAGCTCAGTTGGTAGAGTAACGCATTCGTAACGCGTGGGTCGCGAGTTCAAGTCTCGCTTGTGGCTCTACTCATGAAAAGTACCTCCAGCCTGCAGATTTTAACAGCCGTAACTACTTAATAATATTTAATTAGCCTGTTCCTTCTTTAATTTTTGTATCTTTGTAAGAGGCTGGCCAAAAGCTGCCCAATTTATCACTTTTTGTATATTATGCCCGAATTGATAGGACACATTTCACAAATCATAGGACCTGTGGTGGATGTTCAGTTTGAACTTTCTGAATCACAGGAGATCAGATTGCCTGCCATTCACGAAGCACTGACCGTAGAAAGGCCCGGGCTCGAGGAGGTATTCCTGGAAGCACAACAGCATATCGGTGAGAATATTGTTCGCACCGTAGCAATGGAAAGTACCGACGGGCTAAGCCGCGGGCTTCCTGTAAAAGCATTGGGACGCCCAATAAGTGTCCCCATAGGCGATCAGATAAGGGGGAGGTTACTCAACGTTATAGGGAGGCCTATCGACGGGCTCTCCAGGCTGAGCCGCGAAAATCAGTACCCTATCCACAGGGAGGCTCCCAAATTCGAAGAGCTCTCCACTACCGAGGAGGTGCTTGTCACTGGCATCAAGGTTATCGACCTGCTGCAGCCATACCTCAAAGGGGGCAAGATAGGCCTCTTCGGGGGAGCCGGCGTGGGCAAGACAGTCATCATCATGGAGCTTATCAACAACATTGCCAAGGGGCATAGCGGCTTCTCGGTCTTTGCCGGCGTGGGTGAGCGTACCCGTGAAGGCAACGACCTCCTGCGGGAGATGATTGAATCGGGTGTGATAAGATATGGAGAGGAGTTCAAAAAGAGTATGGAGGCCGGTCATTGGGACCTATCGAAAGTGGACTATGAAGAGGTTAAGAAGTCGCAGGCAACACTGGTATTCGGCCAGATGAACGAGCCGCCGGGCGCCCGCGCCTCCGTCGCCCTCACCGGCCTGGCAGTCGCCGAGTCGTTCAGGGACAGCGGCGGAAAAGGAAGCGACACCCTCCTCTTTATCGACAATATTTTCCGTTTCGTCCAGGCAGGATCGGAGGTGTCGGCCCTGCTGGGGCGCATGCCTTCAGCAGTTGGGTACCAGCCTACCCTAGCCTCCGAGATGGGTGCACTGCAGGAGCGCATCGCCTCCACCAGGCAGGGATCCATCACATCGGTCCAGGCTGTTTACGTGCCCGCCGACGACCTCACCGACCCGGCTCCGGCCACCACCTTCAGTTATCTCGACGCCTCCACGGTGCTCAGCCGCAAAATTGCATCACTGGGTATCTATCCCGCTGTCGACCCCCTGGAGTCATCATCACGAATACTCGATCCGCACGTCCTTGGTGAAGAGCACTACAACACCGCGATGCGTGTGAAACAGATATTACAGCGATACAAAGAGCTGCAAGACATTATCTCAATTCTTGGAATGGAAGAGCTATCAGACGAAGACCGACTGACGGTCAACCGTGCCCGCAAGGTGCAGCGGTTCCTCTCACAACCCTTTCATATGGCGGAACAGTACACCGGCCAGCCCGGCGTAATGGTCTCCGTAGAAGATACAGTCAAGGGTTTCAAGATGATTCTCGACGGCAAGCTCGACAGCTATCCGGAAGCAGCTTTTATGAATGTAGGCACCATTGATGATGCCATAGAGAAGGGCAACAAGTTAATGGAACAGAGCAAAATGGCAAAAACTGAAAAGTAATGAGGCTCGAAATTATAACTCCCAATGGCACTTTCTATAGTGGCGAGGCCGATTCGGTCACCCTTCCCGGCACAATGGGATCG
Organism: Proteiniphilum sp. UBA1028; assembly: GCF_002316955.1. Classification (NCBI taxonomy): domain Bacteria; kingdom Pseudomonadati; phylum Bacteroidota; class Bacteroidia; order Bacteroidales; family Dysgonomonadaceae; genus Proteiniphilum; species Proteiniphilum sp. UBA1028. The sequence goes on along the minus strand of NZ_DCEN01000070.1, from coordinate 8,315 downwards.
TTCCAGGTGCTCAGGAACCACGCCCCCATTATTTCGTCGCTCACAAAGGGTATGCTCTCCTTTACTGCCGAAGGGCACAATCGCGCCATGGAGGTAGTAGATGGTTTTGTAGAGGTAAGCAATAACGTTATTACCGTATGTATTGATAAGATAAAAGGAAAATAAATTTTCCTGAATATGCAAAAACTGACTAAATATTTTCTCATTTTCCACACAGCAATGCTGCTCATCACAGGGTTCGGCATATGGATAATCATTAAGCTGTTTTTTCCGGTGATGATGGTCAGGGGCTATTTTATCATTCCCCTATTTTTCTATCTTCTGGGGATCATCTTTATCCTCCGGTTCAGTAAAACACCGCTCGACAAGCCTGCCAACATTGTAAATGTGTACATGCTGATGCGTATGATCAAGATATTCGTCTCATTTGCTGTAATTCTTATCTACTGGATGGTACATAAGGAGAATATCCGCAATTTTGCTATTATATTCATCTTTTTTTATATTATCAACCTGATCTGGGAGACTTACATCTACCTGAGAATGGAGAAGTATATCAAATATAAGAAAGATCAGAAAAAACCACCAAGAGAACGAATCGATCAATGAAACCGAAGATAAATATCCAATATATCCTACCGGCTCTTATTATTATCTTTCTCATGCTATCCTCTGCAGTAGCAAAGGGTAATAATGCGGTGAAGGAAAATGGTCCGGCAACAGGGAGCGCCGCGGTGAAGGAAAGTACCTCTTCGGGCGTTACTGTAGCGGAGAAAGGGAAAGCCGCCGAGTGGGAGAATGGCGGAGCAGGCGATAGTGCCTCAACAAGCGGAGAACTCAATGTGCGGGAATTCATCCTCAATCATCTGGCCGACTCATACGAGTGGCAGTTAGTCAGCAATGGCGACCGGCATATAACCATTCCGCTGCCGGTCATCCTGTACAGCAAAAGCAGCGGGTGGCATATTTTCTTTTCGTCGCTACTTCAGCATGGAACTGCCTCATACAAACGGTTTTACATAGCTTCGGAGGGTAAGTTCAAAGGGAAAATCGTTGAAAACGATAACATGGGCAACATGGTGCGCCCCCTCGACCTCTCTCTTACAAGGAATGCGGCATCTCTTATTATAAGCTCACTGCTGCTTGTCATACTTATGATGAGCGTATCCCGAGCTGTCAGGAGAGATCCCATGAAGCCTCAAAAAGGATTTGCAGGGATGATGGAGATGTTTATCCTGTCCATCTGCAACGAGATAATTAAGCCGGCGGTGGGGAAAGACTATAACCGGTATGCCCCTTACCTGCTGACAGTTTTTTTCTTTATCTTCTTCAACAACCTGCTGGGACTCATTCCTTTCTTTCCGGGAGGAGCAAATGTGACGGGAAATATTGCGGTCACACTGGTACTGGCCACCGGCACCTTCCTGGCGGTGAATCTCACAGGAACAAAGGAGTACTACAGGGAGGTGTTCTGGCCCGATGTACCAGTATGGCTAAAGGTGCCAATACCGCTTATGCCAATTATTGAGATAGTGGGACTGTTCACCAAACCCTTTGCGCTGATGATACGTCTTTTTGCCAATATCATGGCCGGGCATGCTATAGTGCTGGGACTTACCACACTTATATTTATCACGGTAAAGCTCGGCACAACCATCAATGCATCCATGACGGCCGTTTCGGTATTTTTTACCGTCTTCATCAATTTTGTAGAGTTGCTGGTCGCCTTCATCCAGGCATATGTCTTCACGCTTCTCTCCGCCGTGTTCATCGGCCTTGCCCGAGTTGAAGAACCCGGGAAAAAAGAGATGAAACCCGAGGCAGTCAAAGTGAAATCTGAATCATAACACTTTGCTCCGGGGCCATATTTATATAGAATCAACAACATAAAAATATTACAGATTATTATCAATTAAACCTTTTAAAGAAAAAATTATGGAATTACTTTCAGTATTATTGCAGGCATCGGAAACCGGAATAGGTACAATTGGCGCTGCAGCTGGTGTAGCCATCGCGGTTTTAGCAGCAGCTTTTGGTATAGGGAAAATTGGCCAGTCGGCTTTGGAAGGTATTGCCCGCCAGCCCGAAGCAGGATCAGATATCCGTACCACCATGATCATATCGGCTGCACTTATCGAGGGGGTGGCCCTCTTTGCCATCGTCGTTTGCGGATTTATACTCTAAGGGAGCCGAGATATGTCGTTATTAACACCCGAACCGGGATTGCTGTTCTGGATGACCCTTTCTTTCGGAATAGTGATATTGATACTGGCAAAATATGCTTTTCCACCCATTCTCAGATCGGTGGAAAAGCGGAAGAACTTTATCGATGAGTCTATCATTGCGGCACGCGAAGCTTACCAGGAGCTGGAAAAGGTAAAGGAGGCCGGAGAGGCGCTGATGGAGGAGTCCAGAATTAAGCAGGCCGGCTTGTTGAAAGAGACATCTAAGCTTCGTGAAGAGATGATCGAGGGTGCACGTGAAGAGGCGCAACGCGAATCGGAAAAAATTATTGCCGCAGCACGTGAACAGATAGTCGCCGAGAAAGAGGAAGCCCTCCGGCAGATCCGTGGAGAGGTAGCCACTCTATCGTTAGAGCTTGCCGAGAGGATCCTTCGCGAGAAGTTGTCAGCTGAAGGGGAGCAGATAAACATGATTGGCAGGCTGCTTGATGAGATGGAAATTTCAAAATCCTGAGTCACAATATGAATACCGGACTTATATCAACACGTTATGCAACAGCGCTTCTCGACTATTCACAAGAGCTTGGGCAGCACGAGGAAGTATATGAAAAGATGCATATATTGTCAAGTATCTATCTCGAGGTACCTCAGTTAAGATTTTCTATCCAGAACCGGTCTGTCCATCCCCGTGCAAAGAAGAGCATAATCATCACCGCCTGCGGGGGCGATGTGCCATCGTCACTACGGAAAATGATCGATCTTATTTTGAAAAACGAAAGGCATGAGCAGATACAGTACATTGCCCTCCGCTTCATCGAGCTCTACCGTGAGAGGTTCAACATACGCCACGGCAAGCTTATCACGGCAATCGCCATAGACGAGGAGAAATGCTGGCAGCTCACCTCACGGTTTGAGAAGATTGTTGGAGGCAAGCTCGAAATAGAGAACGTTGAAGATCCCGATATCATAGGCGGGTTCATACTGAGTCTCAACGACTACAGGTGGGATGCCAGCGTTTCGGGAGAGCTCTCAAGAATCAGGAGAGTGTTACAAGATTGATATTCAGCAAAGTTAAAAAAGATAATTTAGGATATATATGGCAGAAAATGTAATCAGGATAAGCGAGGTTTCCGAGGTGTTGCGCATGCAGCTCAAAGGGATAGACACCCATGTTAAATTCAACGAAACAGGGGTTGTCATCAGCGTCAGCGATGGTGTTGTACGCATCTTCGGGCTGCGCAACGCCGAGTCGGGCGAACTTCTTGAGTTCGACAACGGCATGCAGGCTATCGTGATGAACCTCGAGGAAGACAATATTGGAGCCATCCTCCTGGGCAGCACCAGTGAGATCAAAGAGGGATTCACAGTCAGGCGGACCGGCAGGGTAGCCTCGCTCTTTGTCGGGGAGGGCATGCTTGGCCGTGTCATCTCTCCCATCGGTGAGCCTATCGACGGCAAAGGGCCTATCAGGGGAGAGATGTTTGAGATGCCCCTTGAGCGGAAAGCGCCCGGCGTCATCTTCCGTCAGCCGGTAAACACACCCCTACAGACAGGGCTGAAGGCTGTTGATGCCATGATTCCCATAGGGCGCGGGCAGCGGGAGCTGATCATCGGCGACCGGCAGACCGGCAAAACCAGTATAGCCATAGACACCATCCTCAACCAGCGTGAAAATTTCGACAATGGCGACCCGGTATATTGCATCTATGTAGCTGTAGGACAGAAAGGTTCATCGGTAGCATCTATCGTCAAGAGGCTTACCGACGGGGGAGCCATGGACTACACCACGGTCATCTCCGCCAACGGCTCCGATACTGCCGCTATGCGATATATAGCCCCTTTTGCCGGAGCTGCCGTAGGCGAATATTTCCGCGACACGGGCAGGCATGCCCTGGTCGTTTACGACGATCTCTCCAAACAGGCGGTAGCCTATCGCGAGGTCTCCCTCATCCTCAGGCGCCCCTCGGGCCGCGAAGCATATCCCGGCGACATCTTCTATCTCCACTCAAGGCTGCTGGAGAGGGCAGCCAGCATCATCTCACAGGAAGATGTAGCCGTCCTGATGAACGACATTCCTCCCAGCCTCGAGGGTAAGGTGAAAGGTGGCGGTTCACTCACAGCGCTGCCCATCATTGAAACGCAGGCTGGTGACGTGTCGGCATATATCCCCACCAACGTTATCTCAATCACCGACGGGCAGATCTTTCTTGAGGCGGACCTCTACAACAGGGGCATCCGTCCCGCCATAAATGTCGGTATCTCCGTCTCCCGCGTGGGGGGAAACGCACAGATAAAGGCAATGAAGACGGTAGCAGGTACCTTGAAGATCGACCAGGCGCAATACCAGGAACTGGCTGCATTCGCCAAGTTTGGCGGTGATATGGATGCTGTTACCGCCATGACCATCAACAAGGGACAGAAGAACGAACAGCTGCTTATTCAACCGGTCCACAGCCCAATGAGCATTGAGCATCAGATAGCCATACTCTTTTGCGGCACCCACGGGCTGCTGAAGGATATACCCCTTGAGAAGGTGGGCGAGTTCGAAAAAGAGTTCCTTGCCACACTGCAGGCAAGCCACCGCCACGATGTTCTCGACCAGCTGAAAAAGGGAGTGATAAACGATGAGATCAGCAAAATAATCGAAACAGTAGCTGAAGACACCGTCAAAGCAATGCAATCCTGAATTCTATGGCACAACTGAAAGATATAAAAAGCAGGCTGCATTCGGTACGATCCACTCAAAAGATCACATCAGCCATGATGATGGTCTCTTCCGCAAAGCTGCAGAAGTCGCAGCGCATAATTCTCAGCCTCAGCCCCTATCAGAAGAAGCTCCAGCATATGATGCAGCTTTTCCTTAGTCATGACGAACGAGGAAAAGATGAACGTAGAAAGAACGAACTCATAGGTAAAGGTATCAACTCCCCTTTCACCGTGATGCGTACAGTCAAGCGGGTAGCCATCATAGCCTTTTCATCCAACAGCGGTCTGGCGGGCCGGTTCAACGACAATATAATTGAAAAGCTGAGAGAGGTGGTGAAGGGTTACATGCATCTTGGCAAAGAGAACATTCTTATCTATCCCATAGGCGAGAAAGTGGCAAAAGCGGTACGAGGTATGGGGTTCGAACCTCAGGGCGATTACAATGAGATAAGCGGAAAACCGGAATATATCCATTCGCAGCTTATGGCAGATAAGCTTATGGAGATGTTTCTGAACGGTACTGTCGACCGTGCTGAGCTTATCTACCACCATTACCGGAGCAAGGGCTCACAAGTGGTTATCCATGAACCGTTCCTGCCACTGGAGCTTAAGGCCGATATGATTGATACAGAGGCGCCCGCATACATCATTGAACCGGACAGGGAGACAATCATGCAGGAGCTTATCCCAAAGTCTTTAAAGGTGAAGCTTTTCGCCACCCATCTCGACTCGGTAACCTCTGAGCATGCTGCCCGCATGACTGCCATGCAGATAGCCACCGATAATGCCGACGATCTCTCCGAAGAACTCACCATGGAGTACAACAAGCTTCGTCAGGAGTCTATCACTAACGAGCTTTTAGATATTGTTGGCGGCTCATTCGGCAGGTACGGTTGAAACTGGACCTGAAACTGGACTTGAAACTGGACTTTGACCTGGGCCGCCCCCCTGAACCTTGACCTGAAACTGGACTTTGACCGGTCCCCCTAAAGCATGTTGTTGATTTTTTCAATATATTCAAGAAGCTCTTCCCTACCCTGCCCCTTCTCCGATGATGTTACAAACAGCGGCGGCAGCTCCTCCCATGTTTCTTTCAGTTTTTCCTTATAGGCATTAATACTCATCTGCAGCCGTCCGGAGCCCAGCTTGTCACTTTTGGTAAAGACTATAGAGAACGGCACACCGTTCTCGCCAAGCCACTCCATAAACTCAAGGTCAATATTCTGCGGCTCGTGCCGTGAATCAACCAGCACAAACAGGTTAGCCATAGCCTCCCTCTCAAGAATATAGTCCTCAATGATATTACGTATTTTCTCCCTGCTCTCCATACCTCTTCTTGCGTAGCCATACCCCGGCAAATCCACCAGGTACCACTCACCGTTGATAAGAAAATGGTTTATCAGCATAGTCTTTCCCGGTGTGGAAGAGGTCATTGCCAGCCCCTTTCTGTTAGCAAGCATGTTTATGAGCGACGACTTGCCAACGTTCGACCTGCCAATAAAGGCGTATTCGGGCTTGCCGTCATTCGGGCAACTCCTATAGTCTGTGTTACTTATAATAAACTCAGCTGTTTTAATGATAATCATTTTAGTTTTAGTCAGATATTTTTCACAACGCCGGCAACTTTATACTCATCGGCCATAGGCCTGAATTTTATTTACCCTTTTTAATCTTTTCGCCTGTTGCATCGTTATACAACATAGGCCACAGGGCGGTGACTTTATGCACCCGCACTTACATCAATTGCTGTCTCTTACCCTTATTAATA
>NZ_DCEN01000070.1:1341-1498 GCF_002316955.1 Proteiniphilum sp. UBA1028 | reverse complement strand
CCCTTATTAATAAGCCAGAGCCCAATCCCAGTCAGCAGCCCGTTCATAAGCAGAAGCTCATACCCCACCCTGTAATTGAAAAAGTGCATCATCAGCGTCTCAATAACAAAGCATAGCACCGGGGCTGAGAAAGCCACATAAGGCACATATCTGTCCT
>NZ_DCEN01000070.1:0-1100 GCF_002316955.1 Proteiniphilum sp. UBA1028 | reverse complement strand
TAGGTGTATGATGCAAGCTTATATATTGCAGTTATTATGCTGTCAGAGCCGATCGCCTTTATCAACAGGATTATAAGCACAAACACTGCACTTATACCTACATGCACTCTCCGCCGTATTTTCACATCCCTCTCCGCCTGCACTTCGGACTGCCTTACAGCCTTCATATTCAGAATATCTACGCAGAACGAGGTGGTGAGTGCCGTCAACGCCGAGTCCGCGCTCGAAAAAGCAGCTGCCACAATTCCCAATACAAAAATACCCAACACCACCGGCCCCAGATGCTCGCTCGCTATCACCGGCAGTATATTGTCCGACACCTCCGGCAGCTCAATACCGGTTTGGCCGGCGAAAATAATCATCAGCACCCCAAGGCATAGGAACAGAAAGTTTATCGGCGTAAATGCAAGCCCATACGACACCACATTCTTCTGAGCATCCCTCAGCGTGCGGATTGTCAGGTTCTTCTGCATCTGGTCCTGATCCAGCCCCGTCATCACAATAGTAATAAACATCCCGCTGAAGAACTGTTTAAAGAAATTCTGGGTCGATGCCCAGTCGTCGAACACAAAAATCCGGGAGTGGCTGCTCTCCCTTATGGTCTTCACCATCCCCGCCACATTAAGGTCCATCCTCATGCCCACCTGCCACACTATAAGTACAAGTGCAGTAATAAAAAGGATTGTCTGCAGCCAGTCCGTCCATATAATAGTCTTAATCCCGCTCCTGTGGCTATAGAGCCATATCACCAATATTATACCTGTCACCGTCACCACGAAAGGCACTCCCCACGAGTCGAACACCAGTGACTGCAGTATAAAAGCGACCAGGTAAAGCCTTGCTGCAGCTCCCACAATCTTTGATATAAGGAAAAACCATGCTCCCGTCTTGTACGATTTCGGTCCATATCGTTGATCCAGGTAGCCATAAATGGTAGTCAGGTTCAACCGATAATAAAGAGGCAGCAACACAAAGGCGATAACCAGATACCCGAAAAAGAACCCGAACACCATCTGCATATAGGTCATATCAAGGTTCCTCACCATCCCGGGGACAGATACAAAGGTCACTCCCGAGATCGATGTCCCTATCATCGCTAC
>NZ_DCEN01000005.1:30184-38877 GCF_002316955.1 Proteiniphilum sp. UBA1028 | reverse complement strand
GCGGTATGGACGGTAGCTCACTATTGCATGTAAATGATTTTTATTGATTGATATTTTGGTGTATTTTAATTGTTTATGTGATTTGTATTTTGAAGTCAGGAACGTGAGGATATCATTCGTTATCAAATTTTCCGTCCCTTAAACCGTCCCTTGAATTTTCCAATCTTTTTCTTGATAGTTAAATAACGTTATTTTTCCGCAAGCGTTTTTTGAAGAAAATTTTGCCCTCATTGACAAAATATATAATTTAGGTCATGAATGTTAATCAATTTTCACCGACTAATAATTTTATCTTTATGCAAACTGAATTTAATTCTATGGGTTTTCTCGCTGTTGTCATTATTATAGCAATCATTGTAAACGCTTTGATTTTGCTATATTATGTTTACGAAATGGCTTGTAAAAATGGGAGAAGTGCTTTCTATTGGGTCATTTTCTCTTTTTGTTTAACTCCGATAATCAGTATAATATTGCTTTCCTGTATTGGGGAAACCGAAGAAAAAAGGAGGGAAAGATTGCTGAAAGATGAAGAATACCTAAGATTAATGCTAAAATAAATCTTTAGTCTAAATTTTTAAAGAACTCCTCCAATGTCATATTATGAGCATCTACCACCTTTAGAAGAGTTTTCATTGTGATGTTTGCTCCGTTTTCAATTCGGGAGTATTGAACACGGTCAAAGCCTTTCTCGTTGGCAAAATCTTCGGCACTAAGACTTGTATTCGCCTTTCGCAAAGCACGAACCCGATTGCCTATTTGAGATAAACGGCTATCTTCTGATATTTGAGTTTTCTTCTTAATCATATATTTTACACGAAATTACGGCTAACTCCGCATCTATGTAACCGCATAAATAACGTTTGCATATATGCAGTTTTATTGTTGATTATTGCTATATTTGTCCAATTTTGAAATTTGTATCTAATTGAACAATAGCAATAAAATGAAACATAATCCTTTTGAAGAGTTAAGTATCTCAATTAAGCCCAAAGCCTTATTTCAGGCTTATTCTCATGAAGCAAACCAAGTCGAAGTAGAAAAGAGAATAGAAGTGCTTGCAAAAATTATATATGCAGGCTATAATCTCAATAAGGTTGTAAATGATTATCTGCAAGGCAAAGATGCTCTATCAGATAAGATACGCAAGAACGAGATAATAGACACTTTCAATCTATATACCCATGTAATCTTAGATAAGGAAGAAGAAAACGAGCCAAAGAAACTGCAAGAAGCGATAAATGCTTTTGCTATTGCAATAAAAGAACGATTCACTATCAGAGGTTTATTGATTACTTATTTTGAAAACTCCCAAGACTATTTATCTCTAAGCTCTGCAATAGGCATTGATTTGGGAAAAGATATAAGTAAGCAATTACAAGAAAAAGACGAAAAAGAGAACTCGCAACCGCTATGGAAATATGTTGAGTTATATTCTTGGTTCAAAGATGTTTTGATGCCCGATATTCGGAATAATAATATCAGATATTGGCTTCCTTCTTTGGAAATGCCGGCAACGCAAATAGCAAATGTCTTTATAAAGAAATATCTTCCTGTTGAAGACCACGAATTATTAAAAGCAAATGCAGAACTTAGAAAGGAACGATTATGCGAATTTGCCGAAAAGATAATCCGAGTTCTTTGGCTGAATGAACCTCTATTTGAGGAGCCTATTTATTTAGTTCGTTGTAACTATACAGGAAAATCGGCTTCCGAATTAGAATATTTGTATGAGAATAATATTGTCTCTATTTGTATTCAAGAAGAAGAAATGATAGACCAAAAGTATTTTGATGATTTGATAAACGGCAATAACCCTCCGTACAATAGCAAGTTACCCTATATTCAGCGTTTTGTAAATCTTGTAAATTTAGCCAATGAGCAAGATGTTATTGTTATAGCTTCTTTTCTTGGGAGGAATCCGAAAATAGGCTTGATAAAGAAAGGTTCTGAAATGTTTTGCCGAGAAGGAAACGGATTTAAGTTGTTTTGTCTAAAGATGAAAAGCGTTTATTGTACTCCGAATTGGGGAGAGCATTTTGATAGCATTGATTTAAGGACTTATCCAATTCTAAAGAGTATAATACCGCAACAAGTAACCATTAGTGCTGTAAACCAGAGAAAAAATGCTATTTACGGCATTTACTACGGAGTTAAATATCCGTTAGATTTATCTTTAATGACTGATTCTGCGATTGAGGTAATGTGTACCGAGTGGTTGCGCTCCCGATTCTCAAGCGAATCGTATCGGATTTGTTATCAGATAATACGAACTGGGGGAAACTTTGCCGATGTCGATGTATTGGGAGTAAATAATCAAAATAGAATTGTTGCTGCCCAAGTGTCTAATACTTCTGATATAAATCTGGTTAGCAATAAAATAGATAAATTGAAGTCTTTTAGTTCGGACGAAAAAATAATGTTCTCAAATGTAAATCGCCCCGACCTCGAAAAGATAGATGATTGCCTAAATATATTTATCGGAGACGTTTGGAACGATTTCTATTCAGATTCCTATTATAAAGTAATGCTTGAGAGGTTGGTAGCTCTATAATTCGTATCTTTGGAGTCTATAATCCAAAGGTCGCATGGTAGATAGAATAAAAATAACATTAAAGGATTTCTCTGGGAATTTTGAGAATTGCGAGAATATTACCAAAAAGGAATTTATCGAATATCCTGACAGGAAACAATATGACAATTTTGTCCTCCGCAATAAAACGGAGCTTGATAGGCATGATTTAAGTATTTCTCAAACAAAGAGAACTGGCATTGTAACTATTGAGGGGAGTATTCGCAAATGGAATTATAACAATGCGACCTTACTTGATTTAACCCAAACTTCATTTGAAAGAGCTTTACGAAATATAGCAAAAGAATTAAATATCTCTTTTGAGGAATTAAGACAAGGGAATTTCACTCAATGCGAAATTGGATTAAATATTAATGTTAGCATTCAAGCAATAGATATTTTACCAATGGTAGTGAACTACAATCATATTGAGCGACATGCTGAGAGAATAGATGAAGGGACATTGTATTTTATAGGAACTGAAAAAATCGCAAAACTCTACGCAAAACCAAAAGAAGTTGCAGATAAATCTTCTGTAATAAAGCAAGAGCGACGAAGAGAGGCATTCAAAATAATGCAAGAGAAAGGAAATGATTTTTTGCGAATCGAATTTACATTAAAGTATCAGAAGTCTTTCAATCACCATAAAATGAAGCATATCCAGAATTTGGGAGATTTAGTGGATAACTATTCAGACCTATATCGGTTCTTTGCAAGAGAAGTCAATCGGTTCATACTCTTCAATAAGTTGAGCTACCAGGAAGAATATTTAACCCCTAAAGAGAGACATATTATTTATGGATTAGAAAATTTTGGGTATGAAACGTTTTTGGAAGATTATCAGGCAGAGTTTGTAGAACGAGCTTCTAAACCAGACACTAAAAAGTCAGCTAAAAGTGATGCTTATAAAAGTGTAATTACCGTTTTGAAAAAGTATGCTTCGCCAGATGATTATAATTTTGAAACCTTCAAAAATGATATAAAAGAAACCTTATTTAGAAAAAGTAAGGATGAAAAGGTAGATTTTCCTGAATTATTATGCATTTTAGAGGGTAATAAGAAGCTTTCCCTTCCTAATAAGTAGAGAAAGTAAGGAAAGCACTATAAGAAAACTCTATATTGGAATATACTGAATATGAAAACCCTTGTATTGGGAAATCTAATATTGTTAACTTTAGCTCAAGGATTATTGCATTGTGAATAACAATAAGTTCTTTGTATTTATGTAATATGGAAATGCAATATGGAATGTACAGAACAACCCTTATATAATTGGGTGCTATTGAGAATAGAGCATATCAGCCGTAATATACAATCGAAACGCAACGAATAGCAGAGAATAACAAAGATAAGTCTCTATAATCGGAGTTGAAACGCAAAGCTCTACCCAGATAATATAAAACCTTTGTGGAAATCTAAACGCAAAGACTTATAGATTGGGAGTACAGTATATTGTTTGCCCTTCGTTGAGCTTTAATCTCGGTAAACGATAGTAGGAGTACCGAAATGTGATACTGGCTTTATAGGCATCTAATTTATTGGAGGTTGGGCGTATTTCTAAGGCTGAGTGAAGCGAAGCCTTAGAAGGTAGGTTTACGAAGTATATTTTGGGGCAAATTTTCGCCCGAATCGTTTTCGTGCCGAATTTTCGCTTTTCACCCTCGTGGGCTTATTCGGCTTCGCTTTCAATAGAGAAGTGCTGTAAATCGAAAATAAATAAGTAATTTCGTCATGTAAATAGCAATCAATATAATATGAAAGATAACTATCAGAGACATATTCAACTTAGGTGTGCCACTTGCGGTGGAGAGGATTTTAATTTCAATGAAGACAAGTCCTATGTTAAATGCAATTTGTGCAATCGGGAATATTTTGGCGGATATGACGAATTGGTCGAATTTAACCAAGAAAATATCAACGAGAGTGTCGAGGCAATGAAAAGTGAAGTTCAAGATGATTTACAAAAAGAATTGTCCGATATGTTCAAAAAAGCTTTTAAGGGAAATAAGAATATAAAATTCAAATGAGCATGGATATTGTTAGCATAGTTTTATCGGCTTTCGCAATTGCATTGACGATTATAATGTATTTTAAGCATGATAAGCGATTGAAAAAGCAAGAAGAAAAACTAAACGCCTATCAGTTGAAAAAGATTGATGAAGAGGAATCCGAAAATAAAAAAGCTCAAGTGAAGGGCAATGTCATAAAAGGAGACAAGGGAAGGCGTGATTTAAGAATCTATAATACAGGAAAAGCTCCCGCTAAAAATATCTATGTAGAATTTTTAGATAATTATGGAGGGCATGACAATTCAGCGGAAAAGGTAATTGTAATGGATTATCCCACTCCGTATGAATTCTTGAATACCAATGACCACTTTGATATTATTATGCACTTATACGCATATAATTCTACCGATGTTTTAAAAGTCAGACTGACTTGGGAAGATGATTTTAGTAATCAAAATGAGCATATTCAGCATTTCAAATTAACTTAATAGAATATGGGACTTTACGAAGAAATAAAAGATGTCGCAAAAGAAATAAAAAAGCAAGGCAATATTGAAATATACGCTCAGCTTATAGATTTGAGTTCTCAAGCATTAGATATGCAAAATGAGATTGTATCACTTAATGCTGAGGTTTCAGAATTGAAAAAGTCGAAAGATATTGATAGCAAGATAGAAAGGCATTCAGAACCTTATATAACCTTAAAAGGAGATACTGAACTGATATTATATTGTTCTCGTTGTTGGGGGCATGAAGAGAAGCTGATACAAGTAAAATGTTACGATAGTGGCTCTTTCAAATGTACCCATTGCGAAAATACTGGAGTCTATGATGAAGCTAAAGATGAAGCATATTCGCAAAGACAAAGCGAGATGTACCGAAATTTAGCCGCAAGAAATAGGAGAAATCAATGGTAGAATGGATTAGCTATGTAATGACTTGATTTTTAAAAACTTAATTCATTTTATAGGTTCTTCAAATTTTGGACTATATCATCTATTGTGTGAATTGAGGTATTCAGTGCTAATTTATCCGCTAATGTTGGACTAAACTTTAAGACCTCGTCTTTTGATATTTTATGCCAAATCGGTAGAATAACTTTATGTCCATTCATTTCTCTTGCAACCATGCCGTTCAGTTCGTATTCAGTCCAATTTTTCTTAACGAATGAAGGAGATATAATGACTATCCCATAATTTGCATTTGATAAACCATAGTCAATTTTCTTTCGGAGACTATCTCCAATTTTTAGTTCAAATTCATCATACCAAACTTCAAAACCACTATTTCTTAAAGCCTCTGCTAAGTCTCTAACAATGTCATCTTTATCTTCAGAAGCATGAGAAATAAAAAAATCGTATTGTTTGTTAATCGCAAGAGCCGTTTCTTCATTTTTGGAATTATTTTGTGCTGAGTAATTCATTCCAATAAGGGTTTCTAATTGGGATTTTTGGGTTGCAATATCTTCTTGTAATTTTCTTTGAAAACTCAATTGGTCATCCTGCATCTTTTTTTGTTCCTTCTGCTGAGCCTTCAATAATTCTTGTTTCTTTTTTCCTAATTCAGTTGATTTGGAAGCTACTTTTTTCTGATAATCTGCTATTTTTGAGCGATAACTTAGTATGTCTTTTTCATATCCTTGTATTTGTCGTTGCTTCATATTAAAAGAAGATGTGGACGTGTTTTTATTGATACTGCGAGTTACTGTATCAATCTGTTTGTTTTTTGTCAATTCTTTACCGCTCTCGTCAGCTATTTTCTTTTGCAAATCTGCAATCTCTTTTTCGATGCGGTTTACTTGATTTTGATAATATGAAGAATCCATCATTATTGAATTTAGTATAGGAATTAATATTCGTGTTAGCTAAGATAAGATAATAATTTTGCATTTATTATGCCGTTCCCAAACTAATAATCAATTTATTAAAAACGAGTTTATTGATTTATTTGAGACATTATATTTGTGTTAATAAAATTTGTTTGCCTGATTCGCTTTAATATAGGCTTCTATGTCTTTGCGACTATAAATAATAGCCTTCTGTCCAGGTATTTTAGAATGAGGAAAGTTGTGGTAGGTGCGCATACGGTATAAGGTAGCTTTGGACTTGCCTATCCAGTCGCAAACCTCTTTTTCTGTCATTAAGTCTTTGTCACTCGAAGCCTTTGGAGTAGAGGAGCTAATTTGGCGAAGCATTAAGGTGTTAATCTCCTGCTGAACTTCGGAGAGCTTTTCATTAATAACAAGAGCAGCTTTCATTAGCTTTCTTTGTCGTGAAAATAATTGCTTCAACTCTTTTGATTTCATTTGACCTTTATTTTGCCATAAAGATACAAAAAATACGACTTGTTGAGCCGTATTTTGAAATCAAATTTATCTTGAAGAAATTATCTATCAGTCGTTTTTGCTTTTGAATAGCTGTGATTTCTTTGCGTGGTCATCTACTAACTTCTTAGAGTCATTAAAATAAACCATTGTAGAGGTTATCTTGGAATGTCCTGCTAATGCTTTGATGGTTAAAACGTCAGTGCCTGCTAAAATTTGAAGTGTTACGAAGGTATGGCGGGCAACGTGGCATGAGATTGTCTTCTTTATCCCTGCCATTTTCGCAAATTCTTTTAGATGAAGATTCACCGTATTAGAGGTAACTGGATTCTCGAATACTGGTTTATCTGTTCCAATATTCTTTTTACTATTGCTAAACTCCAATAAGATAGCCTTTGCCCAAGGCTCTATAATGATTGTGACCGAATCTTTGGTTTTAACTTGCTTTTTATTGATACGTTGATTTTCCCAGTCAATATGCGACCATTTGAGGTCTAATATATCAGAAATACGCAAGCCCGTATAACAAGCTAAGAGAAACATTTGCATAGACATCCTTCGTGGAGAAAAGGCTTCAAATTGAGGAAGAAGGTTTCTCATTGCAACCAATTCATTTAATTCAAGATAAGTTTCCCTTATTTTTGCTTTCGGCATTTTGAATTTATCACTTGCGTATGGATTTTTGATGTTTATATCGTGGCGAATCATATCAAGGATAACGGCACGAATATTCTTGTGTTTATTCTCTCTTCCGCCGTCTTGATTGTTTTTTTCGTTCCGAAGGAAAGCGTCAAATTTTTCGATAAATTTGAGATTGACATCGCAGATTCTTAGTTTCGGGGCGAACTCTTTGAGCATTGCATAAGTGTTATTGTAGATTCTGATAGTGTCATCATCCTTGCCCGATTTCTTTTTATCATCTACAAATTCAAGATAGTAATCATAGAAAGAACCATTTTCAGGCTTAATTTTTTTCTTGCCTCCAAAATAATCCCGAACAAGCTGTAGAGATAGATCACCACCCATTCCTTGTTCTGTCAGTAAGAGAGTTTCTAAATCAGACTTTATATTTCCGATAACTGTGCGGAGTGGATTTTTCTTTGGTAGTTTAGCTTTGTTATCCCAAAGACTTTCTTCTATCTCGTAGCCTGTAGGAACTCTTATCTCTTCACCCATGACTCTAACCCAAATGTAAATGGGATAGTTGCCGTTTTTAAGCAATTTATCTTTTCTGATGCAGGGGTTTACTGAATATGGTTTCATATAATCTTGATTTAATCCTCAATTCATGGACTAAATTAGTAAAGTTTCTGTAATTAGAAAAATATCTTCAAAAGTTTATCACGAAGAAAAACAAGCCAAATATCAATAAACCAATCAGTTGACTAAAATAAAAAACCGTCCCTTATTTCGTCCCTAAGCAAAAAGGAAAAGCTCCAAGTAGTTGATAACAACTAACTTAGAGCTTTATTTTGCGGTATGGACGGGACTCGAACCCGCGACCCCCTGCGTGACAGGCAGGTATTCTAACCAGCTGAACTACCACACCGTTTTTGGTCGTACGCCATCGTCTCTGACACCGGGAGTCTCTCCTCCCTGCATATATCTTTCGATAGCGAGTGCAAAGGTAAGTAAATTTTCCTAATTGCAAAACATTTTTGGGCCAATTTTGAAAAAAATCCGGAAAAGATTGCACTCACACCCGAATGAGGGACTACTCTTCCTCCTCCGGAGTATTATTATCTTTCAGCCAACGATCGAACCATCGGAAGAATTCACGCTGAAACAGTAC